>WHSL01000366.1 GCA_009380095.1 Streptosporangiales bacterium
CACAGTGCGTGCATGGCCGGACACGGTCAGTCGGTCGACGGCCACGCGAACCGGCTGCCAGTCTGGTCCAGCCCTGCCGATGGGAGAAGACCGTGGCGACGCCACCCTCCGAACCACCGCCCGGATCCCCGGGCCGGCGCGCGGAGCCGCCCTTACCAGGCTCGGACCCACCCGGCCGCTGGTCCGTCCCGCCCCAGCCAGGGCCTCATGCACCGCCGGGCGCTCAACCATCGCCGGGTCCGCCGGGTGCTCCGCCATCGCCGGGTGCTCCGCCATCGCCGGGCGCTCAACCATCGCCGGGCGCTCAACCATCGCCCGGTGCTCCGCCACCGCCCGGCGCCCAGCCACCGCCCGGCGCCCAGCCACCGGCCGGCGCCTACCCACGGCCCGCCGCCCAGTCTCCGTACGTCCCCTGGCCGGGGGCGGACCCACCCCCTCCACAGGGTCCGCCGCCCCCGCCGACTCCGCAGCCGCGGCGCGGGCCGTGGCGGATGCTGATCATCGCGGCCGTGCTGGTCCTGCTGCTGGGCGGCGGTGCGGTGTGGTGGCTGACCCGGCCCGGGGGACCGCTCGCGGCCGCCACCCGGTTCACCGACACCCGGGCCGATATCTCCTTCCTGCAGCCGGCGGGATGGACCGCGAAGACCGAAGGCGTCATCGAGTTCTACACCTCAGCGATCACGCCGCCCACGCCACGCGAGACCCCCCGGCTCGGGGCCGCGCAGGGCGCGATGGCGTTCGTCGCGGCGGGCAGCGCCCGGGTACCGCCGGGCATCGGCGCGGACCGGCTCGCGGCGGCGACCGAGGCCGAGGTGGCCCAGCACGCCGAGTTCGTCTTCCCGCACGAGGGCACGCGCCGGCGGACCGAGTCGCGGTCCTTCCGCGTCGACGGACACGCCGCACACACCGTCGCGTTGCTGGTCCGCGCCCGCGACCCCGAGAACGGAACCATGCACATCCGGATGACCATGGTCACCCTGCGCGACGGCGCATGGGCGTTCCTCCTGGGCGTGTCCGTGCCACACGACGGAGAACATCGCGAAGACGTCGAAGCGGCGTTCCAAGGCATCCGCGTTCCCTGACGGGTCCCGTTCCCTACCTGCGGGACAGGCCGAGCGCCAGCAGCAGCGCGGCGGTGCCCAGGTGCAGCCCGTTGTCCGGATGGTTGACGGCCAGGATGTTCAGCGCGCTGCCGGTGAGGAACAGGCCGGCCAGCCCCACGGCCAGATAGACGCCGCCGACCAGCGCGTTGACCGTACGGGACGCCCGCGCGCCGGCGATGGCGGCGCCCCCGAGCAGTGCCCCCACCCCCAGGTGGACGACGTTGTGCAGCGGGTTGAGCTCGAAGAAGAGCAGGTGCTGGCCAGGCGACTCGGCGAGCCCGAGCCCGCCGGTCACCGCGAACCCCACCGCGCCGACCGCGAGATAGACGGCGCCGAGCACGTACCCGGCGAGCTGGTTCAGGGACTTGGCGCGCAGCCCCGTGATCGTTTCGGTCATGATCTCGACTCCTGTTCCACGACCGGGTATGGACACGAGGCATTCGCGGCCACCCGCGTACGGATTGGTGCCAATCCGGCCGGGGGGGCCTGGGCTCGGCCGCCCAGATCGGCGTCACCGTCGAACCCGAGGGGGATCGCCTCAGCCGACCACCACCCCCGTCATGCTCGCCGCCGTACGGTGACTCCGTAGGCGGGCGTCAGCGGCCGGACCAGCGGATGGGGAGGTGCTTCACGCCGTTCTGGAAGTTGGAGCGGAGCCGTACCGGCTCCCCGTCGGGCCTCACCTCGCCGAGCAGCTCGACGACGGCGGTGAACATGGCCCGCAGCTGTTCGCGCGCCAGATGAGCGCCGAGGCAGAAGTGCGGCCCGTGCCCGAACGCGAGATGCTCCGCGGCGCGTCCACCGGCGAACCGCGTCACGTCGAAACGGTCCGGATCGGGGAAGACGGACGCGTCGCGGTTCGCGGAGGCGTACCAGACCACGACCTTGTCACCGGCCCGGATACGGGTCCCGGCGAGCTCCGTGTCCCGCGTTGCGGTGCGCCGGAAGTGCATGACCGGCGTCCACCAGCGCAACATCTCCTCCACCGCCGGTGCGATCAGCTCCGGCTCCGCGCGCAGCCGGGCGTACTCGCCGGGGTGTTCGAGCAGCGCCGTCATCCCGCCCGGAAGGCCGTTGCGCACCGTCTCGTTGCCGGCCACCGAGAACAGCCAGAACAGGTTCTCGAACTCCTCGATGCTCACCCGCGCGCCGTCGTCACCGACCTGCGCCATGAGGATCGACATCACGTCATCACCCGGGTGCTCGCGCTTGTACGCGCCGAGCTCGTGGGCGTAGGCGTACAGATCGGGCATTCCGGCGCGGCTTCGCGGGTCCGGCATCCGCCCGTCCGGACCCGGTACGGGCCGCAACGCCACCACCCGGCGCGCCATCTCGGTCGCGCCGGACGCGTCGAAGGTGGCGCTGACCGCGTACTCCGGGTCCTGGTAGCCGATCACGCGGTTGCTCCAGTCGTACAGCAACCGGCGGTCCTCCTCCGGCACGCCGAACACGTCCGCCAAGGTCAGCAGCGGCAGATCCGCCGCGATCTCGGACGCGAAGTCCGCGCGCCCACGGTCCGTCACCCGCTCCACGAGCGCCCTGGCCCGCCGGTGGATCCCCTCCGTCAGCCGGGCCACCGCCCGCGGCGTGAACGCCTTCGTCAGCAACGACCGCAGCCGCGAATGCTCCGGCGGATCCATGTTCAGCATCATCCGGCGTACGTACGCGAGGTCCTCCGGGCGCGCCGGATCCCGGATCTGCGTGGCGCCCAGCTGCGAGGAGAAGGTCTCGTGATCCCGCAGTACCCGGCGCACCTCCGCGTGCCGCAGCACCGCCCAGAACCCCGGCCCCGCCGGCCACGCGCCCACGGGAGGCTCGTCCATCCAGATCACCGCGGAGCGGGCGCGCAACCTCGCTAGGGCGCCATGCGGGACACCCCGGACGTACGTATCCGGATCGAACACCACGGTGGTATCGCGCGACACGGAGGAATCGGTCGTCACGCCTGCCTCCCCAAGATCACAACCCGCGACATGCGGCCCTGCCGAGTTGCCCTGACGCGGGATTCGGCTAGAGTTTCTTTCCGCGAAGCGGTGCCGTCAAAGGCTCCGAGACGCGCGGACGTGGCTCAGTTGGTAGAGCATCACCTTGCCAAGGTGAGGGTCGCGGGTTCGAATCCCGTCGTCCGCTCGCGTGGCGGTGTCTTGTGTTCGGAAGCCTTGGGCTTCCTCGCCTTGGCCTCGCGTTGTGTTGG
>WHSL01000072.1 GCA_009380095.1 Streptosporangiales bacterium
CCCGCCCCCGCGACCGCCGCCCCCGCGACCGCCGCCCCCGCGACCGCCGCCCCCGCGACCGCCGCCCCCGCGACCGCCGCTCCGGACACCGCCGCTCCGGACACCGCCGCTCCGGACACCGCTCCAGCGGATACCGCGGACACCGCGGGCCCTACGGCAGCGGCCGCGGCGGGCGATGTCGTGGCGGCCACCTCAGGCGTCGATCCGGCGGCCGGGGCCATCACCGTCGTGGCCCGGAGCAAGGACACCGGAGCGCTACTGGTCACCTGGACGGCCACGGCGACGGTGGTGCCACCCGACTCGGCGGAGTGGGCCGAGCTCCTCCCGGACCTGCAGGCCAAACGCCTCAACCCCCCGGATGGCCTGGACGCCCCCACCCGCTGGGCGCGCGACTCCCACCTCATCCGCCTGACCCCCACCGGCCAGCTCACCACCGTCCCCACGGCGGTCCAACCCTCGGCAGAAGGCTGACCCGACCGCTAGACGTCCGACCCGCCCGAACGCAGGCACTCAGCCGATCACGGCCGCCAGTGACCCGTAACGGTCACCGGGCGTGGCGCTCGGTCGGCGTGGCGCGGGGTGGCGGGGTGGCGGGGTGTGGAGCTTATTGCGGGGTTCGGGGGTCGCCGTCGGCGCCGCCATCGGCGGGGGAGCCGGGGCGGGGCGGGAAGCCGTGGGCCATGCCCGTACCGCCCGAGGCGGGCCGCGTGCCCCACGGACCGGGCGTCTGCGACTCATACGGATCCGGCGGCGTCACCGGCCCGGACGGCTCGTCCGGACTCGGCGCCGGCCGCGGCTGCTCCGCCTCGAACTCCTCCACAACCTGTGGCTGAGAACCCGCGCCGTACGCCGGTGGCTGCTGGGGAGCTGAACCAAAGCCCTCGGGCTGCGGGCCACCCGGGCCGAAGTTTTGGGGCTGTGGACCCGAGCCGAAGCCGCCGGCCTGACCCGGGTACGGCTGCCCGACCGGCGGCGGTGTCGCGCCTCCATAGCCGGGCGGCTGCTGTGCATACGGACCAGGGCCGCCGGGCGCACCGAACGGTCCCTGCGGACCAGATGGGCCGTAAGGCGCCTGCGGACCGGACGGGCCACCGTAAGGTGCCTGCGGACCGGATGGCGCACCGAACGGTGCCTGCGGACCGGACGGGGCGCCGAATGGCGGCTGCGAATCGGATGGTGCACCGAACGGTGGCTGCGGACCGGATGGCGCACCGTAGGGCGCTTGGGGGCCGGAGGGGGCGCCGAAGTCGGGAGACTGGGGCGGTGTCGTGGGTGCGCCCCAGGGGTTCTGGGGAGCCGGGCCGAATCCTTTGCCGCCCTGCGAGCCGTAGGGCGTCTGGGGACCGGGGGCGCCCAACGGAGGTTGTGGACCAGGTCCGAACGCACCGGGACCGCCGGGACCGCCGGGACCGGCTCCATACGGCGCCTGCCGCGGCGGCGGTCCAAAGCCTTCCTGCGGCCCCGAGCCGAAGCCTCCTTGAGGCCCCGCCCCGAAGCCGCCCTGCTGCCCGGGGTCGCCGCCATAACTTGCCTGGGGAGCGCCCGCAGGACCCCCCGCGCCTACCGGGGCACCGGGTCCGCTGAATCCGCCGGGACCGGCCGGCGCCCCTGGGCCGCCGGGGCCGAAGCCGCCAGGGTCGGCTGGTGCTCCAGGGTCGCCACCGGGGCCGGAGCCGCCGGGGCCGAAGCCGCCGGGGCCGGGGCCGCCGGGGCCGAATCCCCCGGGACCGGGTTGCGGCATGGGGCGGCCGAACTGCATGTGCCACTGCTGGAAGGTGGCGAGCTTCATGTCGAAGTGGGCGTCCGGCGACGACCAGGCGTGCTGCGGCGCCCACAGCCGGACGGTGGACCCGTCGGCGAGGCGCAGCACGACCCGGCGCCCGCCCATGAACCGGCGTTCCTCGACGGCCGCGAGCTGCCCCCAGGGGAACTGCCGGGTACGCCACCCGAGCGCCGTCACCCCGCCGGGTGTGAGCGTCACGCCGAACCGTGCCATCCAGAAGAACTCGGCGACCAGGAGCGCGGCGATCACCAGCCGGAACCACGGGAGCCCGCCGGCCGCGACGTCGAGAAGCGCCAGCAGGACGAACAGCCCCGCGAGGGCGAGGAACACGATCCGCTGCCGGGTATCGAGCCGGAAGTCCACCTGCTGCATGGGGCCCGATGCTTCCATACGCGCGGGGGTGCCGGATACCGGAGTTACCGCCGCGGATCAAGACCCCTGCCGCGATCCGCCCTAATGGGCGCGCTTCCCCGCACAAGGCCGCCGGATCGAACGTGACACGCCTCACGCACCACGGGATTCCGGCGCGCCCGATCCCGCCCGGCGGGACAACGGGCCCGCCGGCAAAGGAGATTCCTTCCTCGCAACACGGGAATCCCCTATCAAGAGACGTCCCATGAAGCACTCACCCACCTGCCCACGCTGTGGCGGCCCCGTACGGGCGCCGGACGCCTGGTCCAGCGCCTGGCGCTGCACGCTCCACGCCGACGTGCACCCACTCCACCCACCCCGCGAGCCCGCCGCCGACGCCCTGGAGGTCCTGCTCCGCGACGCCCGCGTCCCGGTCTGGCTGCCGTGGCCGCTGCTGCCGGGCTGGGTGGTGACCGGCTTCACGGGCGCGGGCGATCAGCGGACGGGCCTGCGCGCCTCGGCGGTCGCCCTGTCCGGCCCAGCCCCGCTCGGCGGCGGCGGAGACCTGGTCACGGTGGCGGAGGAGCCCGGCGTCGGCCTCGGCGCGCGGTACGCGGGGCTGGACGGCCCCGACCCCGGCGAGGGCTTCAACACCGGCCCGCCGCACGTCCGCATCGAGTTCCAGGGCCACGACGTGCCGATGTGGGCGGTACAGACGGACGAGGACCGGGCCGTCTACGTCGGCGAGGCGATGGGCCTGTGGGCCTGGACGGTCATCTGGCCCGCCGGCGCGGGCGTCCTCATGTACGAACGGATGACCATGCGCGACCTCACCCAGCGCGAGATCGGCGCCGTGCCACCGTTCGGCGCACTGTCCCCCCGGCTCTGACCCACCCGCCCGTACGGACCCACCCGGCACAGCGGTCCCGGGCCGCCCGAGGGCCGCGCGTTACCCTGGACCGTGCGCATTGATCTTCACGCCCACAGCGACGCGTCCGACGGAACCGAGGATCCCGCCGGCGTCGTGACCCGGGCCCGGGCCGCGGGGCTGGACGTGGTGGCGCTGACCGACCATGACACCGTCGCGGGGCACGCCCGCGCGGCCGAGGCGCTCCCGGCCGGTCTCACGCTGGTGCCCGGCATCGAGCTGTCCTGCCGGTACGAGGGGGCGAGCCTGCACCTCCTCGCGTACCTCTGCGACCCGGGCGACGCCGGGCTGGAGGTGGAGCTCAAGCGGCTGCGGGACGCCAGATCCGGCCGCGGCGAGGCGATGATCCGGAAGCTCAACGAGCTCGGCGTCCCCGTCACCTGGGAGTCCGTACGGGCCATCGCCGGCGAGGGTTCGCTGGGCCGGCCGCACATCGCCCGCGCGATGGTGGCGGCCGGTGCCGCCGCCGACTTCGAGGAGGCGATGGACTTCCTCGGACCGGGCGGGCCCGCGTACGTGACCCGCTACGCCCTGGAGCCGGAGCGCGCGCTGGAGCTCGTACGGGCCGCCGGCGGCGTCGCCGTCCTCGCGCACCCCTCGCGCGGGCGCCGGCCGGTGCCGGAGGAGTACGTGGCGTGGCTCACGGAGGCCGGCCTCGCCGGGATCGAGGTGGACCACCCCACCCACGACGCGGAGGAACGCCGCAGGTGGGCGGCGCTGGCGCGCAAGCTCGGCCTGGTACGGACGGGGTCCAGCGACGACCACGGGGAGCTGACGGGGCACCGGCTGGGGTGTGAGACCACCTCTCCTGAGGCATATGAACGGTTGGTGGCTGGCGCGACGGGAGCGGCACCGGTGAAGGATGATGAGCGCGATCTTTGATCTGAGGTTCTTCCTCGAGGTCTTCGTCACGCTCATCGTGATCATGGACCCGCCGGGGACGATACCGCTGTTCCTCGCGCTGACCGGGGGATACGACGCCAAGCACCGGGCGCGGCTGGCCTGGCAGGCGACCGCCGTGTCGTTCGCGGTGATCGTGGCGTTCGCGCTGTTCGGACGCTCGCTGCTCAGCTACCTGCACGTCGAGGTGCCCGCGATGCAGGCGGCCGGCGGCCTGCTGCTGTTGCTGGTCGCCCTGGAACTGCTCACCGGCAAACAAGAGGAACCGACCGCGCAGGCGCGGGCCAAGACGAACGTGGCCATGGTGCCGCTCGGCACCCCGTTGCTGGCCGGTCCGGGCGCGATCGTCGCCACGATCGTCTTCGTCGGCCGCATCGAAGGTACGAGCCGCGCGGTCTCGCTCGCCCTCGCCGTCGTCGCGGTACACGCGGTGCTCTGGCTGTCCATGCGCTTCTCCGTGATGATCTATCGTCTGATCAGGGAGAACGGGGTCGAGCTCGTGACGCGGATCGCCGGTCTGCTACTGTCCGCGATCGCCGTGCAACTCGTCGCGGACGCGATCCGTACGTTCATCCGCGAGGGGTGACGGCGGCCGGATCACGCGAGCCCGGCTGGGAGTCGGCTCGCGGATGGCTGGGAGATCCGCTGGGAGATCGCCTCGGGGGATGCGGGGAGCGGCGCGGATTCGCCAGAATGGACCTTTCACGACGCATTTCCGCCCCCGAGCATTCAGCCCCCGACCGGTTTCGCGACAGGGAAGGTTCCCGTGGCCGACGACGAGAAGCGCGACGATGAGGGCGTACGGATCGAGTGTGTTGAGACCGTCGGCACGCTCAGCCTCGACGACGCCGACTTCGAGGTGGAGAACAACACCTGGATCGTCGGTGACGACGACGAGGTGATCGTGATCGATCCCGCGCACGACGCCGAGGCCATCCTCAAGGCCATTGGGGAGCGCGAGATCCTCGCCGTGATCTGCACCAACGGGTACAGCGACCACGTCGAGGCGGCGATCGAGGTCGCCGAGGCGGACGGGGCGCCGATCGCGTTGCACCCGCGGGACCTGCGGCTGTGGCGGATGACGCATCTGGAGACCACGCCGGAGATCGAGATGGCGGACGGTGGCGCCTTCGAGGTGGGCGACGCGCGGCTGGAGGTCCTGCACACGCCGGGTGCCAGCCGTGGCTCGGTCTGCCTGTACAGCGAGGAGCTCGGCGCCGTGTTCACCGGCGACACGCTGCTCGCGGGCCGGCCCGGCCCGGTGGGCGAGGAGCACGTGGACCTCGCGCGGCAGATCACCTCGATCGGCGAGGCTCTGCTCACGTTGCCGATGGACACCCGTGTGCTGCCCGGCCACGGGGACGAGACCACGATCCGCGTGGAGTCGTCCAACTTCGACCGCTGGGTCGCCGGCGACAGCACCACCGGCCCCGCCACGGTCTGACGCGCGGTCCCCGCCACGGTCTGACGAGCGCCCCCCCGCGCGGTCGGAGGCGCGGCCCCGTCACTGTCGGAGGCGGCCCCGCCGCGGTCTGAGGGGTGGCCCCGCCGCGGTTTGGGGCGTCACTCGGGGAGGGCGTCCCAGGGGCGCTTGGCGTGGGCGGCCGCTCGGCCCTCGGGGCAGTGCCGGGCGAAGTCGCACCAGGCGCACTGGGCGCCGGGGTTCGGCGGGAACAGCTCCTCGACGGCCTTCTCGGACAGCCCCTCCTTGTACGCGTCGTCCGCCGCCGAGCACTCGGCGGCGATGTCCTCGGCCCGGCGCAGGTGCCGGGCCAGCCCCTCCTCCGGATGGTCCCAGGCCGCCACGGTGGAGGAGGGCAGGTGGTGCAGCTCGACCTTGTGGCACGGCTTGCGGAGCACGCGCTGCGCGGCGACGGCGTATATCGCCAGCGCCAGCGAGCCACGCGCGTCGGTGGAGTCCAGCGGGCGGCGGCCGGTCTTGTAGTCGACGACGACGAGCTCCTGCCCGTCCTCGCCGAAGCGCAGGTCGAGCCGGTCGATCCGGCCGGACACGGTGATCTTGTCGGTACGGGTGCCGACCGTGCGCTCCACGCCGATCGGCTCGTCGGCGGGGTCGAGCCCGGCCGTGTAGTCCTCCACCATGGCGCGGGACCGGCGGCGCCAGGCCGCGGAGTGCTCGGCGTCGCGGAACCCCTCGTCGATCCAGCCGCGCTCGACGAGCGTGCCGGCCGCGGCCTTCGTACGCTCCCGCAACGGCAGCCGCCACCACCCGGCCAGCGCGTTGTGCACGCTCGCGCCGACGCTGTTGTGCGCCCACGGCGGGCCCTTGGGCGGGGTCGGACGGTCCAGGTACGTCATGCGGTAGCGGCGCGGGCAGTCGAGCCACGAGTTGAGCCGGGAGGGCGTGCACGGGTACAGCCGCTGGGGCATGCCCTCGAAGCCGAGCTGAGCCATTCCCCCATCCTGGCACCGCCCACCGACAGCCCCGCCCACCCCGGCCCCTCCGACCGACAGTCCCGCCCACCCCGGCCCCCTCCCACGGCACTCCCGCCCACCCCGACGCCTCCCACGGAGCGCGGCCCGATGAGCCTCCCCCGTTGCCGCTCCGCGGTTGCCGTTGCCGTCGCTGGGGAGCCGGCTGGGGACCGGATCCGTCCTGGGAGGGCGCCCTCACTCCCCAACCGACTCCCCGGCCCCGGAATCGGCGCGCCGGATGTAGCGGGAGACGTGGAAGGTGGCGGTGACCTCCACGGGGGAGGGAAGGGTGGCGATGCGTACCGGTAGCTCCGCGGGGTCGATGTGCCGCGCGCTCGGGCCCATGCCCACCACGGCCGCCACCTGCTCGTGCGTGAGCAGCATCGGCACGGTGAGGTCCGTACGGTATCCGGCCCTGAACCACGTGCCGAGTGCCTGCCCGAGCCGTTCGTCCTTCCGCTCGTCGACCGTGAGCAGCCCCAGCGGGGCGGCCAGCTCGCGCAGGTGCCCGGGCGCCGGGGTCACCACCAGGAGCCCGCCTCCGGGAACGAGCACGCGGTGGAACTCGGCGGCGTTGCGCGGCGAGAACACGTCGAGGACCAGGGACGCGACGCCGTCCGCCACGGGGAAGGGCCGCCACACGTCCCACACCACCGCGCCCGCCCGCGGGTGCGCCCGGGCGGCCCGCCGCAGCGCGTACTTGGACACGTCCAGCGCCAGCCCGACCCGTCCCGGCAACGCGTCGAGCACCGCCCCCAGATGCCTCCCGGTCCCCGCCCCCACGTCCACCACACACCCGTTGCCCGGGGCCGCGTGCACCAGCTCGGTCGCGGCTGTGGTGATGGCCTGGGTCAGGGGGGCGTAGTGGCCGGAGGCGAGGAAGCCCTCGCGGGCGGCGACCATGGCGGCGGTGTCCGCCGTCCCCGGTGCGGGCGCCCCGGTCAGCAGGTTCAGATACCCCTGCCGTGCCACGTCGAAGGAGTGGCCGGCCGCACACCGCACCGGCCCGGCCGCGGAACGCCCCAGCCCTTCACCGCAGACCGGGCACCGCAACAGTCCGAGCACGTCATCGAGCACCCGACCATGGTCCCCTACCGCGAACGGCGCGCACGCAGGGTCAGGTCGGGTCGGGCGAGGCGCCGGGCGGGGTCGCGGAGGCCGATGAGGCCGCGGCGGAGGTCGTATCCCGCCCCGCCGAGGCGGCCGCGGGCGCGGGCGAGCATGGCGCGCGTGTGCGGCTGGAAGACGCGGTCGTGCAGCGGCTCCGGCACCAGCGTGAGGCTCCGGCGCACCACCCGCAGCGCCCCGGTGACCAGCGGTTCCGGCACCTCGGGCAACGCCCGGTGGATGCCGCGGACCCGGGCGCCGAGCTCGGACGCCTCGTCGGGGTGGCCGAACGTGGTGACGCCGACGAAGTCGGCCGTGCGCTGCAGCCGGCCGAACGGGTCGTGCATGAAGTCGGAGTTCTGCCAGACGCCCCACATCGCCCGCGGGTGCAGGGCCTGCAGCATCAGGGCCCGTACGCCCGCGATCCACATCGTCCGGTCGATGTGCACCTGCCAGGTCGCGCTCTCCGGCGGCTGCACGATCAAGGTCTCGGTGGCCGTCACAGCCGCCAATGTAACACCAGTGGTGTCACATAGAAACGCCCGGTCTCAGCGGCGGTGCGCGGTCTCGGCGTGGTTCCAGAAGTCGGTGAGCGCGCTCGCCGTGGTCTCCGGCGCCTCCACCGCGGGCGAGTGCACCGCACCGGGGATGACGACCTTCGCGGCGTTCAGCCGCTCCGCCATCTCCGCCTGCGCGGCGGGCGTCCAGCCGTCGTCGTCCTCGCCGTACAGCACCAGGTGCGGCGGCGCCGTCTTGGCCAGCTCGGCGATCCGGTCGGGCGCGGCGAGCACCTCCCCGGCCATGGTGACCAGCGCGGTCTCCGAGTTGGAGAACATCCGCTTGCGCAGGAAGGCGATGATGTCGGCCGGCACCCCGGCGGCGCTCGCCTCCGGCTCCATCACCAGGTTCCAGATGCGCTCCAGGCCCATCTCCGGGTAGGCCGCGAGCAGTTGCCGTGCGGAGTCCTGCCGAGCGCCGGTGATCGCGGCCGGGCCGGTGCTCATCAGCGTGTGCGAGGCGATCCCCGGGTCGGGGTCGCGGGCGAGCACGGTCTCGCGGGTGACGATGCCGCCGAAGGAGTGGCCGAGCAGGTGCACCTGCTCCGCGTCGAGCGCGTCGAGCACGGCCCCCACGTCGGCGCCGAGCGCCTCGCGGGTGTACGCGGCGGGGTCGTCGGGGCCTGCGGTCTCATGCTGTCCGCGCAGGTCGACGGCGAGGATGCGGCGCCCCGCCTGGGCGAGGGACTGGAGGACGGCGATGAAGTCCTCCTTGCTCCCCGGCAGGCCGGGGACGAGGACCGCGGGCATCCACTCACAGTGGCCCGCCGTCGGCAACGCCTCGAGGGCGGCGAACGAGCCGCGTGCCGTGGCGAGGTCGACGCGGCGCACGCCGGGCGGCAGGGTCAGGAACCGAGGCGTACTCACGAGAGATCAGCTTACCCAGCCCGAAAGGGCCCTGGATTTCCTGATCGACACCAGTGATCGCGTTTCACCGGTAACGATCACATTTGGGTGACCGCGCCGTTCAGGCGTCATACGTCCGCGGACATGTGACCACCCCGGTGGTCCCGAACCACCGGGGCGGCTGAGAGTGGCGGCTCAGGCGCTCTTGGCCTCGGAGCCGTCCTCGACCTCGACGCCGCCGCGCATGCGGCGGCGGCCACGGGAGCGGGTCCGGCTGCGGCGCCGGGGCGCCTCACCCGAGTCGTCCGCCCGTACGGCCGTGGGGCCGGTGCCGGACTCGCCGGACTCGGAGTCCACGGAGTCCACGGAGTCCGCGACGACCTCGGCGGCACGCGGCCGCCCGGTCGCCCGCCGGCCCTCGCGCGGGCCCGCGCTGACCGGAGCGTCGGCGGTGGCCGCCGAGCCGCCGGAGCGCTCGTCCGAACGCCCGCCACGGGTACGACGCCGCCCGCCCGTACGGGAGGATCGCCGGCGCGGCCGCTCCTCCCGGGACTCGGTGCGCTGCTTGCCGGTCTCGCCGATGTCCTCGATGTCCTCGGCATCGATCCCGGCCCGCTCGCGCTGCTCCTTGGGCAGCACGCCGGTCGCGTCCGGTGGGATGCGCAGCGCCTCGTACAGGTGCTCGGAGGTGGAGTAGGTCTCGGGCACCTCGGCCATGCCGAGGTCCAGCGCGGTGTTGATGAGCCGCCAGCGCGGCTCCGCGTTCCAGTCGATGAACGTGACGGCGGTGCCGGTACGCCCCGCGCGGCCGGTGCGGCCGATGCGGTGCACGTACGTGTCCGCGCCGTCCGGGCACTCGTAGTTGACGACGTGCGTGACGTCGTCAACGTCGAGCCCGCGGGCGGCGACGTCCGTGGCCACCAGCACGTCGATCTTGCCGTTGCGGAACGCGCGCAGCGCCCGCTCGCGCTGGCCCTGCCCGAGGTCACCGTGCACGGCCGCGGCGGCGAAGCCGCGCCCGGACAGCCCCTCGGCCACCTGGTCACAGACCCGCTTGGTCTGGCAGAACACCATGGTCAGGCCGCGGTCCTTGGCCTGCAGCAGGCGGGCCAGCACTTCCGGCTTGTCCATCGGGTGCGTACGGAACACGTGCTGTTCCGTGTCCATCGAGGTCTTGGCCTCGGTGGCGTCCTCGGCGCGGACGTGCGTCGGGCGGTTCAGGTAGCGCCGCGACAGCGTCACGACCTCGCCCGGCATGGTGGCCGAGAACAGCATGGTCTGCCGGTCCGCGGTGGTCAGCTCGAGGATGCGCTCGACGTCGGGCAGGAAGCCCAGGTCGAGCATCTTGTCGGCCTCGTCCAGCACGAGCATGCTCACCTGGGAGAGGTCGAGGTGCTTCTGCCCGACGAGGTCGAGCAGCCGGCCGGGGGTGCCGACCACGATGTCGACGCCCTTGCGGAGGGCGCTGATCTGGGGCTCGTACGCCCGGCCGCCGTAGACGGTGAGGATCCGGCTGCCCAGCTTGGAGCCGGCCGTCTCCAGATCACCGGTGACCTGGACGGCGAGCTCACGGGTGGGGACCACGACGAGGCCGCGTGGCCTGGTGTCCTCGGTGGTTGAGATGCGTTGCAGCATCGCGACACCGAAGGCGTACGTCTTGCCCATGCCGGTGCGGGCCTGTCCGATGACGTCGTTGCCGCCGAGGGCCAGGGGGAGTGCTAGGGATTGGATGGGAAACGGGGTGATGACGCCCTCGTCTGCGAGGGCGTCGGCGATTTCTGGGATGACTCCCAGTTCAGGGAAGGTCGTCAGGGCTACTGCCTCCATTCGGCGGGGCCTCGCTCGCCCGTGCCTGAAGGTACGGGCCGGGCAGGGCGGCTGTCGGGTCGCGCGCGCCGGCGGATTGGTCGGCGGCGACCCGAGCGCCCTTCCGGGGAGGGGCCGGCCGTCGGTCTCAATGACGTGACCGCACTGTCATGTGCTAAAACGATCACGCTCCGCTGTGCAGTGTACCTGTTCTTGGAGCGGAGGGTGTTGGTACGGGTGCCGACGTGTCCGGCGCTGCTTTGATAAGCCCGCGTGTGAGCGGATGGCCGGTTCCGTGGGGGCCTGCACGGATACGCTGCGGGACATGAGTGATGACCTCACCGCCGCCGATGGACCCTCCGCCCCGGCCGGCCCTGACGGCACGGCCGACGGCGCCGGTTCGGCCACCGCGGCCGTCGAGCTGCTGGGGCTGCTCGCCTACGCCGAGCTCGTCGCCTCGCTGCGGATGGCCGAGGATGCAGCGATGGCGCCGTCGCTGTCCGGCAAGGCCACCCTCGCCGGGCTCGCCGCGACCGAGTACGGGCACTTCACGTCGTTGCGCGACAGGCTCACCGAGCTCGGGACGGACCCGGAGGAGGCCATGCGGCCGTTCGTCGCGGCGCTCGACGATTTCCACGCCGGCACCCGGCCCAGCGGGTGGCTCGAGGGTCTCGTCAAGGTGTACGTGGGGGACGGGATCGCGGCGGACTTCTACCGCGAGATCGCCGGCAAGGTCGACGAGCGGACCCGGGAGATCGTGCTCGCCTCGCTGGCCGACACGGAGTACGCGGCGTTCGTCGTGGACGAGGTGCGGGCGGCGATCGAGGTGGATCCGAAGTTGGCCGGGCGGCTGGCGTTGTGGGCGCGGCGGCTCGTCGGTGAGGCGTTGAGTCAGGCACAGCGGGTGGCGGCGGAGCATGCCGAGCTGGCCACCCTCATCGTTGGTGGAGACGACGCGGACACCGACGTCGCCAAGATCTTCGGCCGGCTCTATGAGGCGCATACCGCGCGGATGAACGCTCTCGGGCTTGCCATCTGAGCCCTCGGCCTGTCGCCGGTACGACGCGTGGATCAGCGCAGCCAGGTGGGGCGTCCGTGAGGGCCGGAGTCGTGGCGGGCGGCGATCTCGTAGCTGGGGCGGGTCGGTTCGGCGATCTGGGGCATCGGGGCCGGCGGTGGTGCGGTGAGGCCGGACCGGTGCAGCGGACGATCTTCCTCGGGGACCCGCTCCGCCTCCGTGGCGGCGTCGAGGCGCTCGAGTTCGGCCGGGGACAGTAGGACGGCGAGGGGCCGGCCGTGCCGGGTCAGCACGATGCGGTCACCGCTGTACGCCACCCGGTTGACCAGGTCGGCGAGCTCGGCCCTTGCCTGGGTAACCGGAATCTCCTCCATCACGCTCTCAGCTTAACAGTCCGTACGCTCTGTATGTTCTGTACAGAACGTACCTATGCTGAGGGCACGCGAATGGATCGAGAAGGGGACTGCAGATGGGGATCGACCGCATCGAGACGCTGACGGAGCCGGTGCGCGCCCGGGTGACGGAGCGCGAGCGCATGGCGCTGGACCCGTTGTCCGAGCGGCTGCTCGCCGAGCGTGTGGTGTTCGTCGGCAAGGAGATCGACGACGAGCTCGCCAACCGGGTCTCGAGCCAGCTCCTGCTGCTGTCCGCGGAGGACCGGCGGCGCGACATCCACCTGTACATCAACTCCCCGGGTGGCTCGGTCGACGCCGGCATGGCCATCTACGACCTGATGGAGTACCTGCCGAACGACATCTCCACGGTGGCGATCGGCATGGCCGCGTCCATGGGGCAGTTCCTGCTCTGCGCCGGCACGCCAGGTAAGCGGCACGCGCTGCCGCACTCCCGGATCCTCATGCACCAGCCCTCCGGCGGCATCGGCGGCACCGCGTCCGACATCAGGATCCAGGCCGAGCAGACGCTGTTCCTCAAGCGCACGCTCGCCGAGCGCATCGCCTTCCACACCGGCCAGACCGTCGAGCGGATCCAGGAGGACTTCGACCGCGACCGCTGGTTCACCGCCGAGGAGGCGAAGGCGTACGGGTTCGTCGACCAGGTGACGGAGCGTGCGGTGAGCGTGGGGAGCGGTGCGTGATGCAGGCCCGGCACTATCTCCCGTCGTACGTGGAGCGCACGTCGTACGGGGTCAAGGAGATGAACCCGTACAACAAGCTCTTCGAGGAGCGCATCATCTACCTGGGCGTCCCGGTCGACGACACCTCGGCCAACGACGTGATCTCGCAGATGATCGCCCTGGAGTCCATGGATCCGGATCGCGACATCAGCCTCTACATCAACTCGCCGGGAGGGTCGCTGACCGCGATGACGGCGATCTACGACACGATGCAGCACGTCATGCCGGACATCGAGACCACCTGCGTGGGGCAGGCGGCCTCGGCGGCCGCGGTGCTGCTCGCGGCCGGCACGCCCGGCAAGCGCGCCGCGCTGCCCAACGCCCGGATGCTGATCCACCAGCCGTCCATAGAGGGCACGTACGGCACCTCCAGTGACCTGACCATCCAGGCCGAGGAGGTGCTGCGGCTCCGTGACGTGCTGGAGCGGCTGCTGGCCGAGCACACCGGGCGGACGCAGGAGCAGGTGGGCCGCGACATCGACCGGGACAAGTACCTCACCTCCGCCCAGGCGCGGGAGTACGGGCTGATCGACGAGGTGGTGACATCCCGCAAGCGGCGCACCTGACTCCGGGCCCCGGACGGCGGTGCATTCGTATACACGACATGTCTTGACAGCGGGTCCAGGGCGAATGATCGTGCGATTTGCACGGTCCTGTCCCCGCCGTGAGGAGCGTCGCCCATGGAGCCCTCCGCCCTCTCCCTGCTGCCCCCCGTCGTCCTCATCGCCTTGGCGATCCTGACCAGGAGAATCCTGCTCTCCCTGGGGGTGGGGATCGCGCTCGGCGCGCTGTTGTCGAACCAGTGGGACGTGCCGGCGAGTGCGCGGATGCTCGCCGGCATCGCGGGGGAGATCTTCTACGCCGAGGGCGAGGTGAGCGAGGAGGCGTACATCCTCGTCTTCGTCGTGATGCTCGGCGTGCTGACGACCTTCATCTTCGTCTCCGGCGGGCTGCGCGCGTTCGCCGAGGCCGCGGTCAGGAAGGTGAGGACGCGGTTCCAGGCCCAGCTCGTCCCGATCGTGCTGGGGATCATCATCTTCTTCGACGACGCCTTCAGCAGCCTCGTCGGCGGCAACGTCAGCCGGACGATCACCGACCGGCACCGGATATCCCGGGCGAAGCTCAGCTACTTCGTCGACTCCACGGCCGCCCCCGTCATCGTGCTGACCCCCATCTCCGGCTGGGCCGTGTTCATCGCCACCACGATGACCGCGATCTTCGCCGACAACGGCGTCACCACCTACACGGGCTACCAGGCCTACCTGTTCTCCGTGCCGGCGAACCTGTACGCGATCACAGCCATCCTCTTCGTCTTCGCCGTGGCCTACTTCCGGCTGGACATCGGCCCGATGCGGCGCTGGGAGCGGCGCGCGGTGAACGACGGCGTGGTGACGGGCCCCGGCGACGGCCCCGTCCCCGGCGAGGCGGACCGGAACCTGGCGGTCCGGGACGACGGCAAGGTCGCCGACCTCGTGGTACCGGTGCTCACGCTGATCGGCGTGACCGTGGTGGGCACGGTCTGGATCGGCGTGGCGGAGACGGACGGCGCGGTCACGCCGGCGCAGATCCTGGCCAACACCAACGTGATCCTCGCGCTCTTCTTCGGCGGCCTGCTCGCCGTACTGCTCGCCGGGGCGCGGCTGCTGATGCGGCGGACCCCCGCGGGTCAGGTCGGCAGGGCCGGGCTGTCCGGCATCCGCTCCATGCTGATGGCGGCGGCGGTGCTGTTCTGCGCGTGGGTGACCGCGGAGATCATGTCCGAGCTGGGCATCGGCGAGTACCTCGCCGGGCTGATCGGCGGCGGGCTGGCCACCGCGCTGCTGCCGGCGCTGGTCTTCGTCATGGCGTCGTGCATCTCCTTCTCCATCGGGAGCACGTTCGGCACGTTCGGCCTGCTGCTGCCGATCGTGGCCGAGATCGCGCTGTCGGTGTCTCCGGGGCTGCTGATCCCGATGTTCGGCGCGGTGCTGGCCGGGGCGATCTTCGGCGACCACACCTCGCCGCTCTCCGACACCACGATCCTCGCGTCCATCGGCTCGGGCATCCACCTCATCGACCACGTCACCACGCAGCTGCCATACGCGCTGGTCTGCGGGGTGGCCTCGGTGGTGGGGTACGTGATCCTCGGGCTGACGGGGAACGTCGTGCTGGGCCTGCTGGCCGCGGTGGCGGCGCTCGCCGTCTTCGTGTTCTTGCTGCGGAGCCTGTCGCGCCCGGTGACCGAGGCCGTGGCCACCCCCGATCCTCATGGCACTTGACCTGGGGGTTAATCTGGACTCGGTCGCCTCGCCGGCCAACCCCCCGTGTTGATCGCTTGAGCCCGAACGGTGTCGCCGCATGTTCTTTTCGTCGTCCGTCTCTGTCGTCCATGACCGTCCGCTGGTCCGTCTCATGCGTGAGGTCGGGCACTTCGGTCTCAGTGAGATGCGCCGGCTGCCGGGGCTCATCGCCGAGATCGACCAGCATGCCGCCGCCGTACGGTCGGCGATCGAGGGTGACGGCGCGCGTCTCACCCCGCGGACGCTCACGCAGTACGCGCTGGGCTTTCTGGACGGTGTCCGCGAGCGCGGCTGGGTCTCGGACGGGCGTGGCTACGACTGGGAGACCACCCGGCTGCTCGCGATCTGCTGGCTCGCCCGCGAGGCCGGCTTCGTCCGCCTCGCCCACTGACGCCTCGCCCACTGACTTCTGGGGCCAACGCGCGGGCCTCGCCGGTGGTCGGCGAGGCCCTTGGTTGGCGTCGAGTCGGTGGGTGGTCAGATGCTCGGCTCGTCGTACCCCCTGTCGGAGCCGGGTGTGGTGGGGCCGGGGCCGGTGGAGCGTGAGGCCGTGGAGCCCTCCTCGGGCATCGCGGTCTCGGGCCGTCCGGCCGTGCCGGCGGTGCCGGTCGTGGTCCCGGCAGACGGGGCGGACATGGCGTCCTCGCGTCCCCGGCTGTAGCTGGTCGAGGTTGCCTCGCGCACGCGGCCGGTCTCCTGTTCGGCGGCCTGCAGCCAGCGCTCCCAGCGCTGCTGCATCGGCCGGACCATGCCGCCGCCCACGCCGACCACCAGGATGCCGCCGACGGTGGCGAGCACGGCGATCAGGACCGGGCCGGTCACGGCTGTGGCGACACCGATCTGGTTCAGCGCGGCGATCACGCCGAGCGCGACGATGAACACCGAGGCGAGCGTGCCGATGAACGGCCCGTACGAGAGGCCGCTCAGCGCGCTGGAGACGATGTTGCGCACGGCGGTGGCGATGGCCACGGCGACCACCACGATGATCAGCGCGACCGCGGCCCTGGGCAGCCACGCGACGACCGCGGACAGCAGGTCACTGATCGGGTTGGGACCGAAGACCGCGAAGGCCATGGTGAGAATCACCAGACCCAGCGCGTAGTAGATCAACAGGCCCACGAGCTGACTGCCGGTATAGGCGCTCCGCTCCAGCATGCGGCTCATGCCACCGCGTTGCAGTAACCGGTCGAAGCCCACTCGGGCCAGGCCCTTGGTGACCAGGCTCTTGACCACCTTGGCGATGATCCAGCCGACGATCAGGATGACGAGGAATGCCAGGAGCTTCGGTACGAACGATGCGACCGAAGACCAGGCGTCCTGAAGTCCCTGCATTAGATTCATGATCGCGCGCCTCCCCCCGATATCGACGCTATAAACGCGCGATACCCGTGATCCAGAGCGGTGAACCCGGGTATCGCGCGCTATTCGTGCGCGTCGGTGGGAATGGCACGATCAGGATGGACTCAAGGGTGCCGGCGCGTCACAGCGCGCCGAAGCCGACCCGCCGCGACTCGTTGGCGCCGATCTCGAGGTAACCGATGTGCTCGACGGGGACGAGCACCCGCCCCCCTTTGTCGTCGGTGAGCGCCAGCACGCCGCCGTTCGCCAGGGCGTCGTGCAGCCCCTGCTCGACCTCCTCGGCGCTGGACGCCGTCTCCACGACGAGCTCACGTGGGATGTTCTGAACGCCGATCTTGACTTCCACGTGCCCCACTACCTTCCGCTACGACCCGGAGCCGGGTCAGGTCATGCCGGGCGGGTGAGCTGCCAGCCGCTGATCCCGCGCCAGGCCAGGCGGGCCATCAGCTGCTCCGCCGCGTCCTTGGGGATCGAACGGTCCGAGGACAGCCAGTAGCGGGCACTGACCTCCGCCATCCCGACGAGGCCCATGCCCAGCAGATGGGCCTCCTCGCTGGAGATGTCGGTGTCCTCCTGGATGACCTGACTGATCATCTCGGCGCATTCTTGCAGGGTCTGCTCGACGCGATCACGCACTGCGGGAAGGTTGCGCAGGTCGGACTCGAAGACCAGCCGGAACGCCTCGCCCTCGCCGGAGACGAAGTCGAAGAACGCGCCGAAGGTCGCGGTCACCCGCTGCCGGTTGTCGCTCGTCGAGGCGAGGGCATCCCGCACGTGCACCAGCAGCTTCTCCGCGTGCTCGTCCAGGAGCGCCAGGTAGAGCTCGAGCTTGCCGGGGAAGTGCTGGTACAGCACCGGCTTGCTGACCCCGGCCCGTTCGGCGATCTCGTCCATGGCGGCCGCGTGGTACCCCTGTGCGACGAACACCTCCTGGGCTGCGCCCAGGAGTTGCCGTCGGCGGGCCGGCCGCGGGAGCCGGGTCCCGCGCGGGCGGGCGTCGGGTGTAGCGGTCACCGATCTCTCCGTACTGTCGTCTCCACCTGCCGTGGACCGCGGTCGTGACCAGCGGCCCGTGGAAGATGTGTGCTCGCACATCCTACGACTCGGTAACGGCGAGCGCCCGTCCGCGGACGCGGAGGTCAGCGGTAGTCGTCCTCGTCCTCCTCGACGCTGCGGACCTGGTCGGCGTGGTCGGCCGGGTCCGCCTCGGGCGGCACTCGGGCGGCCGCCTCCGCCTCGTCCCAGCGGGAGAGCTCGTCACCGGCGGTGCGCTGCTGCTCGGCGGCGTCCGCCTCGGGGGCTTCGAAGTCGTAGTCCTCGAGGTCATAGTCCTCGCCGGCCTGCGGCGGTTCCGCACGGGAATCCATCTCGGACATCACATACTCCCTGAGCGTCCGGCGAGCTCGCGCAGTGGCGGCTCGATGGCCTCACCGTATGCCGGGTACGCGTGCACGACATCGATGAGCAGGTGCAATGGGACCTCGGCGCGGATAGCGAGCGCCACCTCGCTCATCCACTCCTGCGCGCCCCGGCCGACGGCGGCCGCGCCCACGAGGACGCCGCGGGCCCGGTCCGCGTACAGCTCCACATGCCCATGCTCGCCCCCCTCAATCGCGGCGCGGGCCGCGCCCGCGAGATCCGCCCCCGCCACCACGACGTCGATGCCGAACTCCGCGGCGAGGCCAGGGGTGAGGCCCACCGAGTACGCCGCCGGGGTGGTGTAGACCACACGGGGCACGGCCCGGTAGTCCGCGGACCTGCGGCGGCCGAGCAGGTTGTGCACCACGATCTCGGCCTGGTACCGCGCGGTGTGCGTGTACGGCGCCACGCCGGTCACGTCCCCCGCGGCCCACACGTGCTCGGCCACTCGGCAGGTGGTGTCGATCTCCAGCCCGCGCCGGGCGTCCACCTCCACGCCCAGCTCCTCCAGGCCGAGGCCGGTGACCCGGGGGGCCCGGCCGGTGGCGGCCAGCACCCGGTCGGCGGGCACGGCGGACCCGTCGGAGAGCCGCAGCGCGAAGCCGTTGCCGTCCCCGCCCGGCTCCGCGTGCGTGACCGCGCTGCCCGTGCGCACCGTCACCCCGCCGCGGCGCAGCGCGGCGTGCAGCGTCTCCCCGATGAAGTCGGCCTCGCCGGGGAGCAGGCGCTCCGCGGCCTCCACGAGCGTGACTCGGGAGCCGAACGCCGCGTACGCCTGGGCGAGCTCGCAGCCGATCGGGCCACCGCCGATGATCACCAGGCGGCGCGGCAGGTCGGCGGAGGTCAGCGCCTCCTCGCTGGTCCAGTGTGGCAGCGCGGCGAGCCCGTCCACGGGCGGCAGGACGCACCGCGCGCCGGTGCTCACGACGAGGTCCGCATAGTCCACCTTGGTGCCGTCGACCTCGGCGACGCCCGGCAGCAGAACCTTGCCCGGGGAGCGCAGCACGGTCACCCCGGCCGCGGTGAGCCGATCGGCGACCGGCCTGTCGTCGCGCTCGGCGGTGATCGCGTCGCGCCGCGCCACGGCCTGCTCCCAGCCGTCCCCCCGGTGCGCCGAGTACAGCAGGGACTTGGACGGCAGGCAGGCGACGTAGGCGGCGTCCCCGCCGAGGCGGCCCGGCTCGGCCAGCGCCACGCTGCGGCCGGCGCGGGCCAGCGACTCCGCGATGTGGGTGCCGGCCGTGCCGCCACCGAGCACGACGACGTCGTACGCGGACATGATCGATTCCCCCTTCGCCGGAGCGCGGGGTGGAGCGGGCTCGAACCCCCCGGAACGCCCGGATCGACCGGCCTCCGATTGTCGCGGAAACGAACCGCGACGCGCCCGGAGTCCCGGGGATCGATCACCCTGGCCGGGGGTGTCGCTGCTGCGAACGGCCTTCCCCGCCGGCCGGCGCCACCGAGGGCGTCAGGCGGAGCGCTTCTTGGCGGGTTCCTTCTTGGTCTCGGACTTCTTCGCGGTGCTCTTCTTCGCCGCGCTCCTCTTGGCGCCGTCCTTCTTGGACTCGCTCTTGGACTCGCTCTTCTTCGGCGCGGCCTTGCGCCGGCCGTCGCCGTCCTCGGAGCCGCCCGTGGCCCGCTCCTTCTTGGCCGCGTCCACGCTCGCCCGCAGCGCCGCCATCAGGTCGACCGCGGGACCCGCCTCCTCGATGCCGGTCTCCGGCGCGATGAGCTCCTTGCCCTCGACCTTGGCCTCGATCACCTTCTCCAGCGCCTCGCGGTACTCGTCGTGGTACTGCGAGGGGTCGAACGGCTCGGTCATGGAGTCGATCAGCGACGCGGCCATCTTGAGCTCCTGCGGCCGCACCTCCACGTCCTCGTCGAGGAACGCGAATTCCGACGCCCTGACCTCGTCCGGCCAGAGCATGGTCTCCAGCACGAACACGCCCTCGCGGGAGCGCAGCGTGGCCAGGGACTCGCGTTGCCGCAGGGCGATCTTGACGATCGCGACCTTGCCGGAGCCCTCCAGGGCGTCGCGCAGCAACACGTACGGCTTCGCGCCGTTGGCCTCGGGTTCGAGGTAGTAGCTCTTGTTGAAGTAGATCGGGTCCACCTCGTCCTCGGGGACGAACTGGAGCACGTCGATCCGCCGGCTGCTGGTCAGCGGCAGGTCGGCGAAGTCCTCGTCGGTGAGCACCACGACCTCGCCGGTGGGCAGCTCGTACCCCTTCGCGATGTCGGAGTACGGGATCTCCTCACCGTCGACCGTGCAGACGCGGCGGTACCTGATTCGGCCGGCGTCCTCCCGGTGGACCTGGTGGAAGGTGACGTCACGTTGCTCGGTCGCCGAGTACAACTTGACGGGAATCGTCACCAGACCGAAGGAGATGGCGCCCTTCCAGATGCTGCGCATGGTTTCTCCCTACCCGTCCCCCCGGGAGTACCAGCCTCTCGTAGAAGACCGAATCGCGCCAGAGTGTTCGCATAGATGTTCGAACGTCGGATTTGACCTTGGGCGTGGGAATGTATCAGCCGTGGATGAACCGGAGCAGGTCTCGCCGATGCCCCAGCGTGTCGCCCCCATGCTCGCCACGATCGGCGAGCTGCCCCGCGGCTCCTGGGTCGCGCGTTTCGGCTACGAGGTCAAGTGGGACGGCGTACGGGTCATCGCGTACGTCCCCGGAGGCGCGGAGCCCGTACGGGCCACCGGGCGCCGGGTCAACGACGTCACCGCCCGCTACCCCGAGCTGGCGGCACTGGCCGGACAGCTCGGCCGGCACCGTGCCGTGCTGGACGGCGAGGTGGTGGCGCTCGACGAGGCCGGCCGGCCCAGCTTCGAGCGGCTGCAGCACCGGATGCACGTGGTCCCCGGCGCCGCGCTGCTCCGTGAGGTGCCGGTCACCTATGTCGTCTTCGACCTGCTGTACCTGGACGGGCGCGAGCTGTTCGGCCTGCCGTACGGGGACCGCAGGGAGCTGCTGGACGGCCTGGAGATCCAGGCCGCCCGGGTACAGACGCCGCCGAGCTTCCCGGCCGCTTCGGAGGCGGACGCCGAGGACCTGCTGCGCGCCACCGCCGAGCAGGGCCTGGAGGGCGTGATAGCGAAGCGGCTCGACTCCACGTACCGGCCGGGCCGGCGATCCGGGGACTGGCTCAAGGTGAAGACGTTCCGGACCCAGGACGTCGTGGTGGTCGGCTGGAAGCCGGGCCAGGGCCGGCGCGCCGGCGGGGTCGGCTCGCTGCTCGTGGGCGTGTACGAGAACGGCGAGCTGCGCTTCGCCGGGCACGTCGGCACCGGCTTCACCGACCGCATACTCGACGAGACCGCGCGACTGCTCGCGCCGCTGGAGGTGCCGGACAGCCCGGTCGCCGGCGGCGTGCCGCCGGACGTGGAACGCGACGCGCACTGGGTAAGGCCCGAGTTGGTGGGCGAGGTCGCGTACGCCCAGTGGACCGGGGACGGCCGGCTGCGCCACCCGGTGTGGCGCGGGCTGCGCGACGACCGCCTACCTCATGAGGTGACACGTGAGCCCTGACATTCCGGAGAAGGTGCCGGTCAAGGTGGACGACCGCACACTGACGCTGACCAACCTGACGAAGGTGCTGTATCCGGAGTCGGGCGTCACCAAGGCCGAGGTGATCGACTACTACACGCGCATCGCGCCGGTGCTGCTGCCGCACCTCGCCGACCGGCCGCTGACCGTGCGGCGCTTCCCCAACGGGGTGGACGCGCCGTCGTTCTTCGAGAAGAACGCGCCCGGCCACCGGCCGCCCTGGGTCCGTACCGCCACACTGCCCGTGCCCGGCAGCACCATGGACCGGGAGACCATCGACTTCGTGCTGGTGGAGGAGCAGGCCACACTCGTCTGGCTGGGCAACCAGGCCGCGCTGGAGCTGCACGTGCCGCAGTGGAAGGTCGGCTCGAAGGACGAGGCGTACGACGCCGACCTGCTCGTCTTCGACCTCGACCCGGGCGCCCCGGCGACGATCGTGGAGTGCTGCCGGGTCGCCGCGCTGCTCCGCGCCGAGCTCGAGGCGGACGGCCTCAGCGCCTACCCCAAGACCAGCGGCCGCAAGGGCATGCAGCTGTACGCGCCCATCGCCGGCGCCACCACCGGCGCCACCTCGGAGTACGCCAAGCGGCTCGCGGTCCGGCTGGAGGAGCGGCACCCCCGGCTGGTGCTCAGCCGGATGGCGAAGAACCTGCGCCGCGGCAAGGTCTTCGTGGACTGGAGCCAGAACAACGCGGCCAAGACCACGGTGGCCCCGTACTCGCTCCGTGCCGCCCGGCTGCCCACCGTCTCCACGCCGGTGACCTGGGACGAGATCGCCCACTGCGACGAGGAGGAGCAGCTGCGGTTCACCGCCGAGGACGTGCTCGAGCGGGTCGCCGAACACGGCGACCTGTTCGCGGACCTCACCACCGAGGACACCCGCGCCCCGCTCCCCGAATAACCGACCCCCGCTCCCCGCTCCCCGCTCCCGGACGGCCGCCCGGGGAGCCGATCGGGGAGGCGATCGGGGAGGCGAGGTGCCCTCTGGGGGCCGTCCACTCCCCAGCGACGTCCCCAACCGGACGTGGTGCGCGTTGGGCGGGGCCTGGTGGGGGGTGGGGGGTGTGGGGGGTCGTAGGGTCGGATCCAATCGTGAGGGGTGTTGGGCGGAGAGGGGCAATGGGCGATCCGATTCCCCCGTGGCCCGGCGAGTCCGCCGACCTGGGCGGGATCGAGCTGTTCGTCCGGTCGGCACCGCCGGCGGATCCGGCGACCGTGGAGCCGGCGGTGTTCGTGCACGGGCTCGGCGGCGGGTCCACCAACTGGACCGACCTGATGGACGAGCTCACCGACCTGCTCGACGGCGACGCGCCGGACCTGCCGGGGTTCGGGCACTCCCCGGTGCCGAAGGCCGGCGACTACTCCATCGACGGGCACGCCGCCGCGGTGACGGCCTGGATCGAGGCGCGCGGTCGCGGGCCGGTGCACCTGTTCGGCAACTCCATGGGCGGCGCGGTGGCCACCCGGATCGCCGCCGAGCGGCCCGAGCTCGTACGGACCCTCACGCTCGTCTCGCCCGCGCTGCCGGACCTGCGGCCGCGGATGGGGCCGTACCGGATGCCGGTGGTGCTGGTGCCGCGGGCCGGTCCGTGGGTGCTGGACAAGGTACTGGCCAGGCCGCCGGAGGAGCGCGTGCAGGGGATGCTCGACATGTGCTACTCCGACCCCTCCCGGGTGCCCGCGCAACGGCTCATGGAGGCCGTACAGGAGATGCGCCGGCAGAGCGACCTCGACCACGTGGCGGACGCGCTCAGCGGCTCCATCCGCGGGCTCGTCGTGGAGTACCTGCGGCGCGGGCCGCGGGCGCTGTGGCGGCAGGCCGCCAAGGTGCGGGTGCCCACGCTGGTGCTGTACGGCCGGGACGACCGGCTGGTGGACCCGCGGATGGCGGGCCGGGCGGGGCGTGTGTTCCGCCGCTCCCGGGTGGTGGTGCTGCCGCGCGCCGGGCACGTCGCGCAGATGGAGCTGCCCCGTACGGTCGCCCGGGAGTTCCGCGCGCTGCTGGAGGACCTCGATGGCCGGGAATAGATGCGAGCCCCGTAGGTTGGAGACGTAGTGACGGGGCAACGCGCCCGCCCCGTCGACCCATCCGTACACCTCCGGCAAGGAGTGCGCAGTGTCGTTGCCGCCGCTGGTCGAGCCGGCCCCCGAGCTCACCGTCGACGAGGTACGCCGGTATTCCCGGCACCTCATCATTCCCGACGTGGGGATGGACGGTCAGAAGCGACTCAAGAACGCCAAGGTGCTCTGTGTGGGCGCGGGCGGCCTGGGGTCTCCCGCGCTGATGTACCTCGCCGCCGCCGGAGTCGGCACCCTGGGCATCATCGACTTCGACGTGGTCGACGAGTCGAACCTGCAGCGCCAGATCATCCACGGGCAGAGCGACATCGGCCGGTCCAAGGCCGAGTCCGCCCGCTCCACCGTCAACGAGATCAACCCGTACGTCGACGTGGTGGTGCACGACGAGGCGCTGACCACCGACAACGTGATGGACATCTTCGCCGGCTACGACCTGATCGTGGACGGCACCGACAACTTCGCCACGCGCTACATGGTGAACGACGCCGCGGTGCTGCTCGGCAAGCCGTACGTGTGGGGGTCCATCTACCGGTTCGACGGCCAGGCCTCGGTGTTCTGGTCCGAGCACGGCCCTTGCTACCGCTGCCTCTACCCCGAGCCGCCGCCGCCCGGCATGGTGCCGTCCTGCGCGGAGGGCGGGGTGCTCGGCGTGCTCTGCGCGTCGATCGGCTCCATCCAGGTCAACGAGGCCATCAAGGTGATCACCGGGATCGGTGAGCCGCTGGTCGGCCGGCTGATGATCTACGACGCGCTGGAGATGACGTACCGGCAGGTCAAGGTCCGCAAGGACCCGGAGTGCCCGCTCTGCGGCAAGAACCCGACGATCACCGAGCTGATCGACTACGAGGCGTTCTGCGGCGCGGTCTCCGAGGAGGCCGCCGACGCCGTCAAGGACTCCACGATCTCCGCGACCGACCTCAAGGCGATGATGGACCGCGGCGAGGAATTCATGCTCGTCGACGTCCGTGAGCCGAACGAGTACGAGATCGTGAACATCCCGGGTGCGGTGCTCATCCCCAAGGGCGAGTTCCTGAACGGCAACGCGCTGTCGCAGCTGCCGCAGGACAAGAAGGTGGTCATCCACTGCAAGTCCGGCGGCCGGTCCGCGGAGGTGCTCGCGGTCGTCAAGGGCGCGGGGTTCTCCGACGCCGTGCACGTCGGCGGGGGCGTGCTGGCCTGGGCGGGCCAGGTCGACCCCAGCCTGCCCACGTACTGACCGTTCCGTTCACCGAGGCCGGCCCCTTCTGTGGGCCGGCCTTCGGCGTGTCCGGGGCGTCGCGACGCTCTGCGGTCAGTCGGCGGCGGTTCTGCGGCCGTGCGCCCAGGTCGCCTGGCCAGCCAGAGTGCCCCCGCGGCCATCAGTACGCCGTGCGCGATGCGGACCGGGCCGGGCGTGAAGAACTGCGGCAGGTGCAGCGCGAACCCGGCCGCGAGCGGAACCCCGGCGAGCCGCGGCAGCACCCCGGAGCCCGCCGCCGCCGCGACGATCGCGCCGCCGCCGAGCGCGAGCATGCCGAGCGCGAACATCGTGACCGTGACCGGGGAGTAGCGGGTGCCTCCGCCATCGCGACCAGGTCGATGTCCTGGCCGTTCAGGACCTGGCCGGCCGCCGCGTGGAGCCCGAAGTCCTCCGCGCCGTAGTAGGGAACAGCACGCCGGCCGTGGCGAGTGCGAGGACGCCGAGCCGGACCCGGGAGGACGGTGCGGCCATGGGGCCTCCGCGTGATCGAGTTGTTGGGACTCGTACGGTAATGGCGGCCTACGACAGCCGGGACTCTTTCGTCGCGGGCATGGGCGCTTGACCGGATATGGCGCTAACGTGCTGAACCGTGTTCGAGCCCCGCACGCCCACCGGTAAGACGGCGCCGCACGGCCCTCCCGGCTCGCACGGGGCCTCCGGTCCGTATGGCCCGTATGGGCCTCCCGGTCAGTACGGCGCCCCCGGTCAGTACGGCGCCCC
>WHSL01000050.1 GCA_009380095.1 Streptosporangiales bacterium
AGGAAACCACCCGGACCCGTGGACCCCCGCCCACCCAGCGCGACAGCCGGGCCACCACCCTGCCCACCCACCGAAAAACAACAGCCGGCCGGGTCGCTACGCGACCCAACCGGCCTCGCGAAAGATCGAGGTTAGGTAGGGTCACTCGCGACAAGTTGGCTCCGGGGTGGCGGGAAGGCTTCGTATGGATCTGGTCGAGCGGGCCGGTGAGCTCAAGCCGATGCTGGTGGACTTCGCCCTGTCGCCCCGGTTCGATCGCCACCTGTCAGCCGTGATCGCCCGGGAGTTCCCCGACGGGGTGGTGACCGATGAATCCGTGTTCGCCGCTGTTCTCGACCACTTCGCGTTGCAGCACCGGCTACCCTCGGGAGGCACGGTGGTCGAGGCGTTCGTCGCGGCCCACCCCGAACTGGCTGACGCCGAGCGGGACATGTTGCTGGGCTGGCGAGACGTCGTCGAAGGCATCTTCGAGGTCAACGGCAAGGACGGCGACGCGGTGGTGCTGTTCAACTTCGTGGACGAGCTCACCTACCGGACCCGTTCCAACCTGGGCCGCCGGGCCTTCACATCGCTCAAGAAGCGCGTGATCATCGTTGGTCGTCTGGTGCGGGCCGGTGACGACTGGATGGTCTCGGGCAACCTGGCCACCTTCCCCGCCTCAGCACGCGACCAGATGCTCGCCGTCGCCGTCGAACAGGCGATGCGCCATCCAGAGGCGGTCTTCCGCAACCCCACCAAGCTCGCTGAGGCCCGCCGAATCCTGGCCGAGCACCATGAGGCCTTCGTGGAACTGTTCGGCGCCGACCTCATCGTCGTGCCCGGCATGCAGGTAGCGGCCACAGCCGAGAAGTTTCACACTCACCTGGCCCAACAGGTCGACCCCGATTCCGAACCGCCCGACCTTCCCGCCCTGGACTTTCCCGACGCCATTCTCGACTCCGCCGGTGTCGCGATCCACTTCAGCCAAGGCGAGGGCCTGAGCTTCTACCCCGACTACGACCTGCTCGAAGAACTGTTCGCCAACCCCGCGCTGATCGCGCGCCGCCGTTACCGGGAGACCCTGTCCGGCTTCCTGCGCGACCCCGACACCTCTCCCGAACCACTACGACGGCTCGCCGCACGCGACCCGGGCAAGACCGACACCCTCTTCACCAAGCTCCTCAAACGCAAAGGCGGCTTCTCCTGGGACACCGACGGTGAAGCCCTGCTGCGCAAGCACAAGCCCAGCTACTTCGACGGGTCACTACTCCCTAGGACCGTCCCGATGTCCGAGCAGCTCTCCAACATTCTTCGACACTGACCCAGGACAATCCCCTGCGGCCCCCAACCCCACTGGGAGGATTGACGGTTGCCCCCCACGGCAGTCGCCGCGGTCCAGCCGCATGATGTCACCGCGAACTTCAGTTCCAGTCCCTGGCACGTGGGCCGTGTCGGATGCCGTGTCGGCGACGAATTTTCTGGAGAACGCCACAGCCCCGGCCGGCGGTGGGTTGAGCGGGCCTCTGGCGTCCAGCGGCGTGGCGACGATGTCGCAGGCGAAGCCGTAGAACGGCTTTGTCCTCGATAGTCGGGACCTGCAGCCGAAGCCGACGCATCGCGGTGCTGGACGTACGCGTCGTGGCGGACAGTATCTGTTGTGTTGCTTGTTGTTTAGAAGGTTCGCGCACTGTCGGACCTCGCGGTCCCGATACGCGCCAGATAGAAGTACGGTTCGCGCTGGTCAACGGCGGTGTTGGCCCACCCAGTGGCGCCCCCAACCAGCCACAATACGAACCTTCACGCCCTCATCGAAGGCCCCATCCTGCACGTTTCCGCAACCCATGCGAAGGTCCGCCGCGACGGCTATCACGGTCCCAGCAACTGACGGGTGCAGGAAGAGGGATACGATCGAGAATCGGACACTTCCCGTCGTCCGCTTCCGAGCGGTATGCGCATCGTGGATGCGAGCATCTGGGGCATGAGCCGAGGTGCGTTTGTTTGGCCGGTGCTACTCGGAATGGGACTGGCGGTCACGGGTGTGTTCGTCGCCCGATGGCTGGGGGGCGGCACGATCGGTGCGGGCATCGCCGCAGTGACCGGCGCGTTCGCGCCTTCGGTGACTACCTGGCTGATCTCCTGGCGCAGGGCGCGCACGAGGCTGGACGAGGTACGGGCACCGATCCTTCTCGAGAACGGCTTCGCCGAGCTGCTCCATCCGCGCCGTGCCGTGGTGGATTTCGTAGGGCGGCGTTCGGAGCTCGCGGACCTTGTCGACTGGTGTGAACACTCCGATCAGCGGGTCCGGCTGATCACCGGCCCTGGCGGAGTTGGCAAGAGCAGACTGGCCATGCGTCTGTGTGCGGAACTGACCGGGCTGGGCTGGACCTGTGAAACCGTTCGGGAGGGCGCCGAGGCCACCGTGCTGCCCACCGTTCGCGAGGTGACCCGCGGCCGCCTCCTACTGGTGGTCGACTATGCCGAGACCCGTATTGCCCTGCAGGAACTCCTACGGCAGGCCGGCGACGACGACGGAGCCGCGCTCCGGGTCGTCCTACTGGCTCGTAGCGCTGGCGAATGGTGGGCGCGGCTGACCGATTCCGGGCCCGACATTCGCAGGCTGCTCAAGGAGGCATACGAGGGGGGACCGCTCGCCGCCCCCGTCGAGGACGAACTCTCTGATGCGGAACTTGTGGCGGCGGCCGTTCCCCAGTTCGCGTCCGCTCTCGGGGTGCCACCACCGGCGCGCGTCGAGTTCACCCTGGCATCGGGCCGAGCCCACATCCTCAACCTCCATGCGGCCGCCCTTGTCGCCGTGGTGACGGCCGAGCCCGGCGCCGCCGTCCGCGTATCCACCGAGAACGTGCTGGGTGAGTTGCTGGCCCACGAGGGCCGCTACTGGCAGGGCAATGCGGCGCGGACAAGCCTTCTCGACGGCCCCGGCGGGCTGACCACCACCGCGCTCCGGAGGATCGTCGCCGCGGGGGCACTGCTGGGTGCGGAGAGCGAGTCGGAGACCCTGGAACTGCTGGAGCGGGTGCCCGGGGCCCCCGCCACGCTGGCGGTCGCCACCTGGTTGCGCGATCTCTATCCCCCTGAGGACGAGAACCATTGGCTCGGGTCGCTCGGTCCCGACCGCGTCGCCGAGCTCCACACGGTCACGGAGCTCGCCGCGTCACCGGAACTCGTGGACGCTCTGCTGTCCGGCCTGAACGACCGTCAGGCCCTCCGCGCCCTCACGCTCCTCGGCCGCGCCTGCGACGATGTCCCTGAGGCCGGGCCATTTCTCGAACGCCTCCTGCCTCACCTGGAAGAACTCGTCGACCGGCTGAGCCCTGACCCTGACCTGCTGGCCGCGATCGCGTCCGCCATCCCGTACCCGTCGCTCTCGCTCGCCGAGGCCAACGCGGCGATCGTCCGGCGCATCCTGGCCGTTCTCCCCGGCGAGCGCTCACCGGAACGAGCAGCCTGGCAGATCAACCTGAGCGCGTTCACCTCGCAGCTGGGCCGCTCGGACGAGGCGCTGTCGCTCATCGAGGAGGCCGTGCTCGCCTACCGTGAGCTGGCCGCGGCCGATCCCGAACCGTTCCTCCCCATGCTCGCCAACGCTCTGCACAACCACGGCATGCTCCTCGTCGACGTGGGCCGCCATTCCCTCGCGCTGCCACCCGCAGAGAAGGCCGCCACCGTCTACATGGATCTGGCCGACGCCGACCCCGGCTACAACCCGTACCTCGCCGCCGCCCTGCACAATCTGGGAGCGATCCTCGCCGGGCTTGACCGGCCCGATGAAGCGGCGAACTTCATCAGGGGTGCCGCCGCCCTCTACCAGGACCTGGCCGCCAACGACCCCGGCCGCTATCGTCCCGATTTCGCACGTGCCCTGATCAACCTCGGTAACCATCTCGCCGATCTGGGCGATTCGGGTGAGGCTGTATCCGTGGCCGAGCAGGCGGTCACGATCCTCCGCTCGGTGGCCGGAGCCGACCCTGACCGCTACCTTCTCGATTTCGCGCGTGCCCTGAGGAACCTCGCGGACCACCGAGCGGCGCTGGGCGACCCGGGTGCGGCGCTACCCGCGATCGAGGAGGCGGCCGCCATCCACCGGGAGCTGGCTTCCGCCTTCCCGGACCGTCACAGTCCCGAGTTCGCCGTCTGCCTACTCGCTCTCGGCGCACGGTACGCGGAGAACGACCGGGCGGATGACGCGAGGGCCGTCGCCGAGGAGATGGTCGCCCTTCACCGGGATCTGGCCGCCGCCGACCCTCACCGATACCGCCCCGGCCTCGCCCGCGCGTTGAACATCCTCGGCCTCCGTCTCGCCACCCTCGAACGCCCGGAGGCCGCCCTGCCCGTCGTCGAGGAGGCGGTCGCCATCCGCCGGGACCTGGCCGCCGCCGACCCCCACCGGTACCGCCCCGGCCTCGCGAACGCCCTGAACAACCTCGGCAACCTCCTTTCCGAACTGGACGATCCGGCCGAGGCGCTGCTCGTGGCCGAGGAGGCCGTCGCCATCTACCGGGATCTGACCGCTACCGACCCCGCCCGGTACCGCCCCGACCTCGCGCGCGCCCTGACAAACAACGGCGCCCGGCTTGCCGAACTTGACCGTCCCGAAGAGGCGCTGCAGCACCTCCAGGAGGCCGTCACCGTCCATCGGGAGCTGGCCAAGAGCCGTCCCGGCGTATTCGGAGAGCGCCTGGCGTGGTCACTGGACGGTTTCGGTGAATTGCTGAGCACGCTTGGGCGCGAGGGCGAGGCGCGTCGGGTCCAGGAGGAGGCCGATCTGCTCCGCCATGGGAGCCCAGATGCCCGCGACCCTTGAGAGCGAGTAGACCCGTGACAGGGAAGGGGCCGCGCGCCGCGCTAGTCTAGGAGCCTGCTGAACAAGGGGCGATAGGGGCGGGAAGAGCGCTGGCGGGGCCCGTTTGTGCGGCGCGAGTTTCGAGTCTTGTGGGCTGTCTGAGTGGGCGCTATTCCCGCTGGTTCCCGGCTTGGTGGTGGCTGGCGGGGGTGCACTGTTCACTGTGAGTGGTGCAAGGCACAGAGGCTCGACAAGCTACGGCACGATGGTGCGTGGAACGCTCGCCCTCACATGTAGAAGGCGTAGCGGCCTTGTGGGCGATCCTGGGGGTTGAGGTGGCGCAGGATCTGTCCGACCTGGTCGGCGGTGCGCAGGGTGATGGGTCGCCGTCCATCGAGCTGGGTCTGGTTCCAGTTCATCTTTGTCAGGGCGAGTAGTTCTTCGGCGAGGTGTTCCGGGCTGGACTCGGTCGTTCTGCGGCAGCGTGACCGATCAGCGACGCGACTCCCTTCGCGATGACCCCTGCACGCTACGCCGAGGGTCCGACAGAACGAGCCAGCGCTCGTCGTCGTTCTGGTCATTGTTGCGGCGTTGTAGCGGATCTCGCCCAGAGCTCGAGGGAGCAGGAGCGGGCGGAGAGCAAAGCCCTGGCGGAGCTGCGGACTGACCTGCAGGAACATTATGAGCCTCGGCGCTGAGGTTCGCATGAAGGTTCGTATTGTGACTGAGGCTGTGGTGTGCGAACCTTGCCCTGAATCGCCTGTCTTTGCAGGTCAGAGGGCTGACTGACAGGTTCTCCGGAGGCTGGTTGTGCGCCCAGCAGTTGTGCGCCCAGCAGGATTCGAACCTGCGACCAACAGATTAGAAGTCTGTCGCTCTGTCCTCTGAGCTATGGGCGCTCCCGCTCAATTGTGCACGGCTCAGGGCGTTGTGGACGACATGTTTGACCTGCTGATTCGTAGCGTGGCGGGACCATTGCGGTGCGTTGCGTCGGTTGGTGGGGGAGATCGGCGAACGGTACGCACGTTCGTACGGAGCGTCACCGTGAGACCGGTCAAACGGGCATGGATCGCCGGGAAGCGGGTCTCCGCTGTGATCTGCGGCCGATTCCGCGCCGACGGCCGAACTCGGCCATCCGGACGATCGCGTCCCGTACCGCGCGCTGTCCCCCCACGTCAACATGGTGCCCCGGACGAGCACGGGTCAGTCGGCGATCCGGCGAGCCGGGCGTGCCGCGCGCGTTCCGGGTGATCCTCCGGCCCGGGTACGGCCGCGGGTCCGGATTCTGTGTGAAGTGACCCACCCCGGAAGGCGTCCATCCCGTAACGTCGGTCAGGTGATTCGGGGGGAGTCCCGGCTGGTCGCGGGGGTGGCGACGGCCGAGGAGAGAGACGATTCGCGGGTCCCGGCCGAGGTCGAGGTGTTGCGGCACCTGCGGCGGGTCGGGTTCTACGGGCCGCTGCCGGCGGACCCGCTACCGCACGCACCGAGAGCGGGGCCGGAGAAGCCCGCGCCCGAGGAGAAGGCCGCGCCGGAGGACGCCCTGCCCGAGGAGGCCCTTCCCGAGGACGCCCTTCCCGAGGACGCCGTCTCGGAGCGCGCGCTCCGGGCGATGGCCCGGTTGCTACGGCGCTTTCACGACGCGATGGCGAGCTTCCCGAGCTCCTACGGCTCCCCGCCGTACGGCCTCGGCGGCGTCACCCCACACGACGTGACCTTCACCGCCGGGCTCCCGCGCGGTCTGGCCCGCCCGGGCCGGGTCGTCCACGCGTCGCGGATGTCCGACATCGCCGTCACGCTGCTGTACTGGGCGCCGGTCCGCGACCCCGCCTCCCGGCCGCCGCCACAACGGCCGCTGGACCCGGGGCCGCGGCTCGCCGGCTTCTGCGACGCGTACGGCCTCGGCGCCCTGCCGCGCCGCGCGGTGCTGCCGCTGATCCGCGACCACCTCGCCGCCGGGCCCCGCATCACCACGCTGGCCTGGCTCGACGCCCACTGGGACGAGCTGGACGTGCACCTGCGCTGAGCAAGGGTCATGCCTCGCCCAGGTTCCCCCGCGCGAGATGCCTGAGCTGGTCCAGCCGCTCCCAGTGCCGGGTGGTGGCGGCCCGGCCGGACGGGGTCAGGGCGATCCAGGTACGCGCCGTGCGCCCCGCCCCCGTCTTCGTGATCGCGACGATCCCCGCGGCCTCCAGCTTGTGCAGGTGGCTGGAGAGGTTCCCCTTGGTCAGCCCGGTGAGGCTCTGCAGGAACAGGAAGTCGGCGCCCTCGACGGACAGCAGCGCCGTGGTCAGCGCGAGCCGGGCCGGCTCGTGGATGATCCGGTCGATCTCGGCGAGTTCCTCGGACGGCTCCGCCATCAACGGTCTCCGGCGCCCGGGGCGGTCAGGCTGCGCACCAGCACGCGGTGGTCCAGCAGCCCGCCGGCGATGTAGCAGACACCGAGGACGGCGAGCATCGTGCCCTGGCCGAGCGCGTCGGTGGCGTTGAGCGGGTGCGCTCCGCCGGTGAGCAGGCCGAGCGGGATCACCGCCGCGATGCCGACCAGCACGCACATCACCTGCCAGTGCCGGGTGAGCGCGAGGTCGGCGGGACGCCGGCGGAGCAGCGGCGGCAGCTGGGTCATGATCGCCATGATGAGCACGATCTGCAGCCCCTGCGGCCAGATCGGGGAGTCCAGAAGCAGGTTGACCGGGATCCCCGACGCCATGAACAGCACCAGCGCCACGACGGCGGCGCCCCACTGGACGGCGGTGTCACCGGTCCGCACCTGGCCGAAACGGCCGCGGTAGTGGCGCGTGATCGCCGCCATCGCGCCGACCATGATGATCAGGGCGGCGAGCGCCCAGTCCCGCGCGGCGGGGGCGAAGAGGAAGCAGGCCCCGTACGCGAGGAGCCAGAGGCCGGCCGGGAGGAGCATCAGCCCGCGCAGCCCGTTGAAGATGGCCGTGACGGCGCACATCCGCCGGATCTGCTCGGCGGTGGGTGGTGCGCTCAATCAGGCCTACTCCTTTAGGTCTACGCTGCAAACCTTTCGGGTGAGACGCTAGCGCGCGGCGCTTAGATTTGCAGCACAGACCTTTGGGTCCGGTACGTCCCCCAAGGCCGCGTCCCAGGCTGTCGGCACCCCCGCGTAGGTTGAGCCGCATCATGACGGATCCGTTCCGGCCGCCCGCGAGGCGGCGTACGAGGCCCGCGCCGGAGAGTCTCCGCCGCGCCGGCGCCGCCGGGCTGGTGCTCGGCGTGGCCGCCGACGCGGTGTTCGGCGACCCGGTCCGCGGGCATCCCGTCGCGCTCTTCGGCCGCGCGGCGGCAGCGCTGGAGCGGGGCACGTACGCGGACTCCCGGGCGCGGGGGATGGCCTACGTGGCGGCCTGCGCGGGCGCGGCCGCCGGGCTCGGGGCCCTCGCGCACGCGGCCACCCGCCGCAGTCCGCTCGCCCGGGCGGCCGTCACCGCCGCCGCGACCTGGGCCGTGCTGGGCGGCACCAGCCTGGGCCGGGAGGGGCGCGGCATGGCGCGGCGGCTGGAGCGCGGCGATCTGGCCGGCGCGCGGGACCGGCTGTCGTACCTGTGTGCCCGTGACCCGGCGGGGCTGGACGAGAAGGACCTGGCGCGGGCGACCGTCGAGTCCGTGGCGGAGAACACCTCCGACGCGGTCGTCGCGCCGCTGCTGTGGGGGGCCGTGGGCGGCGTGCCGGGCCTGCTCGGGTACCGCGCGATCAACACGCTCGACGCCATGGTGGGGTACCGGTCGCCTCGCCACCTGCGCTTCGGCTGGGCGGCGGCGCGCCTCGACGACCTGGTCAATCTCGTCCCGGCCCGGGTCACCGGGCTGCTCACCGTGGCCTGCGCGCCGGTCGCCGGTGGGCGCCCCGGCGAGGTATGGCGGGTGCTCCGCCGCGACGGGGCGCGCCACCCCAGCCCCAACGCCGGCCGCTGCGAGGCGGCCGCCGCGGGCGCGCTGGGCGTACGGCTGGGCGGCGCCAACCGGTACGGCGACCGCGTCGAACACCGCCCCGAGCTCGGCGACGGCCGGCCGCCTCGCCCCGCCGACATCCACCGGGCGGTCCGCCTCGCCGCCGCCGTCGGCCTCGCCGCCACCGCCCTGGCTGCCGGCCTCGCCCTCCTCCCCAGGCGACGCCCCCGCCGGATCGCCCGCCGCCGGCGTCGTGCCGAGGGGTCCAAGAAGTGGGGGAGAGGCGTGTGAGCGGGACGTTGCTGGTGGCGGGGACCACGTCCGACGCGGGGAAGAGCGTGGTGACGGCCGGACTCTGCCGGGCGCTGGCGAGGCGGGGCATCACGGTGGCGCCGTTCAAGGCGCAGAACATGTCACTGAACTCGATGGTCACCGCCGACGGCGCGGAGATCGGCCGGGCCCAGGCGATGCAGGCGGCCGCGGCCGGCGTCGAGCCCACCGCGGACATGAACCCCGTGCTGCTCAAGCCCGGCGGGGACCGCCGCAGCCAGGTGGTGCTGCACGGCCGCGCGGTGGGGGAGGCCGACGCGCTCGGCTACGCCGCGTACCGGGACCGGCTCCGGGCCGCGGCCGGCGAGTCCCTGACCCGGCTGCGCGCCGCGTACGACGTCGTGATCTGTGAGGGCGCGGGCAGCCCCGCCGAGATCAACCTGCGCGCGGGCGACATCGCCAACCTGGGGCTGGCCCGCACGGCGGACATGCCCGTGCTGGTGGTGGCGGACATCGACCGCGGCGGCGTCTTCGCCTCCCTCTACGGCACCCTCGCCCTGCTCGAACCCGCCGACCAGGCCCTCGTCGCCGGCTTCGTGATCAACAAGTTCCGCGGCGCCGAGGAGCTGCTCACCCCCGGCATCGAGATGCTCACCAAGCTCACCGGCCGCCCCACGTACGGCGTGCTGCCCTGGCTCGACGGCCTCTGGCTCGACGTGGAGGACTCGCTGGCCTTCGGCGCCGAGCGCGCGGCCGCGCGGCCCCCGTACGGCCGCGAGACGCTCCGCGTCGCCGTCGTCCGTACACCCAGGATCAGCAACTTCACCGACACCGACGCCCTCGCCGCCGAACCCGGCGTCCTCGTCCGCTTCGTCACCACCCCCGCCGAGCTCGCCGACGCCGACCTGGTGATCCTCCCCGGCACCCGCGCCACCGTGACGGACCTCGACTGGCTGCACGCGACCGGTCTCGCCGCGGAGGTCACCCGCCTCGCGAACGCCGGCCGCCCGGTCCTCGGCATCTGCGGCGGCTACCAGATGCTGGCGACGACCATCCACGACGAGGTGGAGTCCGCCCGCGGCGAGGTCCCGGGGCTTGGCCTGCTGCCGGTACGGGTCCGCTTCGCGCGGGAGAAGACCCTCGGCCGGCCAGTTGGCAGGGCCTACGGCCACACCGTGCACGGATACGAGATCCATCACGGGATCGCCGAGGTCACCGGCGGTGAGCCCTTCCTGGACGGCTGCCGTGCCGGCACCGTCTGGGGCACCACCTGGCACGGCGCCCTGGAGAACGACGACTTCCGCCGCGCCTTCCTGACCCATGTCGCCCAGGTCGCCGGCCGCGACTTCACCCCCGCCCCCGGCACGTCCTTCGCCGCGGCGCGCGAGGCCCGCCTTGACGCGCTCGGTGACCTGGTGGAGAACCACCTCGACCTGGACGCCGTCCTCAAGCTGATCGCCGAGGGCGCCCCGCCCGGCCTCCCCTTCATCCCGCCCGGCGCCCCCACCCTCGGATAGCGCGACCGGGCCGGGTGTCCGGGAGTGGCCGTGGGGGTGCGTTGCCATGCGTGAGGCGGCGCGGTGGGATCGGTACACCGTACGTCGCTCGGGGGGCCTGAACCGGGAGACCGCCGATGACCCGCACCTGGTCGACTTCTACACGGTCCGCGACCAGCGCACCTCCACGGGACGCCGGGTGGCCTTTGACCGCACGATGATGCCGGTCAACGTCGCCGGCACCCCGGTGGATCCCACGGAGTGGAACCGCAACGACGGCTTCTCACCCGGTTCGATGCTGCTGGCGAACATCCCCGGCCTCGACCTGGAACGCACCGGCGCGGCCCCGATCACCGACATCGGCAGCTCCTTGAGCAGGAACGCCCCGATCGTGCTGATCGACACGGACACCGGCAGGCGCCACCCGTACTGGGCCGAGCTCGACGCGAACGCCACCCAGGCGGACCGCAAGGCACTGATCGTCCGCCCCGCGCGCAATCTGATCGAGGGTCACCGGTATGTGGCCGCCCTGCGCGACCTCCGCGACGGCACGGGCGCCCGCATCCAGGCGAACCCGGCGTTCCGGGCCATGCTGGACGACCGGCCCCCGGCGGACCCGGCGCTGCGCGACCGCTGGGCCACGCTGCGGCCTGTCCTCCGCGACCTGCGCCGCGCCGCGATCGGCACCCGCGACCTCAATCTGGCCTGGGACTTCACGGTCGCCAGCGAACGGAACACGACCGGCCGTGCGCTGCACATGCGGGACGAGTCGTTCCGCGCGCTCGGCGAGGCGGCGCCGAAGGTCGAGATCACCGAGGTCATCGAGCACACCCCGGAGCAGGAGCCGGACCTGGCCCGTACCGTCCAGGGCCGGGTCACCGTGCCGAAGTACCTGACCGGAGCGGGCGCGCCAGGTTCACGGATGACGTTCGGCCCGGACGACCGGCCGGAGGCCGAGGGCACGTACGAGGCCACGTTCCGCTGCGTCGTCCCGCGCAAGGCCCTGGACGCCCCGGCCCGCCCCGTGCTGTTCGGGCACGGCCTGTTCGGCGGCCACGACAGCGTGGACGGCATGAAGGGCGCGGCCAACGAGGCGAACGCCCTGTTCTGCGCCACGTCTTGGATCGGCATGTCGGACGAGGACGTGCTGTTCCTGCTCACCATGGTGCGGGATCTGTCCGGCTTCCCCGCGCTGCCGGACCGGCTCCAGCAGAGCTACCTGAACGTGATGTTCCTGGGCCGGGCGATGATCCACCAGGACGGGCTCGCCGCGGAGCCGGCGTTCCGCACCGCGGACGGCCGTCCGTTGCTGGACCGGAGGGCGGGCCTCGGCTACCTGGGCGGCAGCCTCGGTGGCATCCAGGGCACCGCGCTGGCCGGGCTCGCGCAGGACTTCCGGCGGGCCGTGCTGGTGGTGCCGGGCGTCAACTTCAGCACGCTGCTGAACCGCAGCCGGCTGTTCGCACCGTTCCAGGCCGGGCTCGACGCGTCGTACCCGGACCGGATGCGCCAGCAGGTCGGCCTGTCGCTCATGCAGATGCTCTGGGACCGGGGTGAGGGCAACGGGTACGTGGCCCACGTGACCCGCGACCCACTGCCCCGTACGCCGGCCAAGCGGGTGCTGCTGCACGAGGCGGTGGGGGACCACCAGGTGGCCAACATCGCCACCGAGGTAGAGGCCCGTACGCTGGGGATCCCCCTACGGGAGCCCGCCACCGGGCCGGGCCGCAGCCCGGACGTGGACCCGCAGTGGGGCCTGGCACCGCTATTCCGCGACGTGCACCACGGCTCGGCGCTGATGATCTGGGACAGCGGCAGCCCGCTGCCGCCGCAGGACAACCGTCCGCCCATGACCGGCCACGACCCGCACGGCGACACCGGTAACACGCCGGCCGCGCGGGCACAGGCGGCGGAGTTCCTCCGCTCCGGAACGGTGACGGAGGTGTGCGGCACGGCCCCCTGCCTGGCGATCCCGACCGGCTGAACGGTCAGGGGATGATCAGCAGCTTGCCGGTGGTGCGGCGGCCCTCCAGGTCCTCGTGCGCCTTGCCGGCCTCGGCGAGCGGGTAGCGGCCGCCGATGTGGATCTTCAGGGCGCCGCCGGCCACCCAGCCGAGCACCTCCTCGGCCCGCTCCAGCAGCTCCTCGCGGGCCGCCACGTGGTGCACGAGGCTGGGCCGGGTCACGAACAGCGAGCCGGCCGGGTTCAGCCGCTGCAGGTCGAACGGGGGGACCGGGCCACTCGCCGCCCCGTACAGCGCGAGCGTGCCGCGCGGGCGGAGCGAGGCGAGACTCGCCTCGAAGGTGTCCGCGCCCACCCCGTCGTACACGACGTCCACGCCGCGGCCGCCGGTGAGGTCCCGTACGGCGGGCGCGACCTCCGCCTCCGTGTAGCGGATGATCTCGTCGGCGCCGGCCTCGCGGGCGAGCCGCTCCTTCTCCTCGGTGGACACCGTGCCGATGACCCGCCCGCCGAGCAGCTTCACCAGCTGGGTGAGGAGCAGCCCCATGCCGCCCGCCGCGGCGTGCACCAGCGCGGTGTCGCCGTCGCCGATCCGGTACGTGGAGCGCACCAGGTAGTGCGCGGTCATACCCTGCAGCATGGTGGCGGCGGCGGTCTCGTCGGAGACCCCGTCCGGCACCTTGACGAGCCGTGCGGCCGGCAGCGCCACCCGGTCGGCGTACCCGCCGGGCGCGCCGGCCCACGCCACCCGGTCGCCCGGCGTGAGCTCGGTGACGCCCTCGCCGACCTCGAGCACGGTGCCGGCGCCCTCGACCCCGCCCACGAACGGCGGCGACGTCGGGTACATGCCGTTGCGGTTGTAGACGTCGATGAAGTTCACGCCGCCGGCCGTGAGGCCGACCACGGCCTCGCCCGGGCCCGCCTTCGGGTCGGGGAGCTCCTGGTACTCGAGGACCTCGGGACCACCGTGCCGGGTCACCACAGATGCCCGCATGGGCCGCCTCCTTGACCGGCCGCCGTCGCGGCCGGCTCGTCGTGGGTCAGTGTCGTGGGTCAGGATGAGAGAACGCCGTCCAGGGCGAAGTCGTCGAAGAGCACCTTCATGCCGGTCTCCCCGCTGCCGGGGACGCCCACGTAGAAGCCTGCGGAGTCGCCCTCGAGCGGGTTCTGGTCGAACGCGGTGGCCGCCCGCGCGCCGTTCACCCACAGGGTGAGCCGCGCCCCGCCGGCCTCCCGAGCTGGCCGGTGCGGGTGGTGGTGCCGTCCAGGGTGTCCAGGGTACGGGCGATGCCGAAGTCGATCACCCGCGGGCCGACCGGGGAGAGCAGCACGTTGGCGGGCTTGAGGTCGCGGTGCACGAGCCCGGCGTCGTGGATGGCGGTCAGCGCGGCGGCCACGCCGACCCCAAGGCTCTCCAGGTTGGAGCCCTGCATCGGGCCCCAGGACCGGACCGCGGCGTGCAGGTCGGGGCCGGCCACGTACTCCGTGACGACGTACAGCGTCTCGCCGCTCAGGTCGGCGTCGATCACCGGGGCGGTGCAGAACCGGCGGACCCGCCGCGCGGCGGCGACCTCACGCTCGAACCGCGCGCGGAACGTCTCGTCCTCCGCGTACTCCGGGTTGATCACCTTGACGGCGACCTTGCGGCCGGACGGGTCCTCGCCGAAGTAGACGGTGCCCATGCCGCCCCGGCCCAGCCTGCCGAGCAGCCGGTACGACCCCAGCCGCTCCGGGTCGCCCGGTTTGAGGCGGTCTGACGCGCCTTCTCCGTTGAACACCACTGCGGACACGAACCTCCCGGTCGGAGAACGACGGCCCCTAGCTTAGGACGGCCCGGGCGTGCTCGCCGGTTCGCGCCGATCATGGACCGTTCCCGGGCGGCCGTGCCTCTCTTACGGCCGGCTTTGGCGGCCGGGTTTCGGGGCGGCGGGGGGTGCCGCTATACTCGAACAAGCGTTCGAAGGTCACCTGTCTTCCCCCAGGTGGCGGCGCATCTCAGCCACCGCCGGAGGGAAGAGCGCATGAGTCGGGTGTATGGCGAGCCGATCGAGGTCTTCGTCAACGACGAGGGCCGCCCAGTGCGGTTCGTATGGAGGGGCCGGCTGTACACGGTGCGCCGGGTGATCGAGCACTGGGTGACCACGAGGGAATGGTGGCGACAGGAGAACGCCGATCCTGAGACGTCCACCGAGCGGGAGTTCTGGCGGGTCGCGGCGGGGCCGGGACTGGGAGCGGTGTACGAGCTGCGCCGCGACGCCGCGACCGGCGACTGGCTGCTGGCGCGCATGTGGGACTGACGGACGGGGGATCGGTCATGAAGGCGAGCCGCGCGCTGCCACCCTGCGACGCACACCTGCACGTCGCGTCGTCGTACTCGTTGCGTTACGGGGTCGCGCACCCCCGGATACTGGCCGAGCGTGCGTCCAGCATGGGCATCGAGGTCCTCGCGCTCACCGACCGCGACGGGCTGTACGGCGCGGTCAAGCACGTCCAGGCCTGCCACCAGCTGAACGTCGGCTCGGCCGTGGGCTGTGACCTGGCGCTGACCGGCGAAGCGGGCCGGGTGGTGCTGCTGGCCTCCGGTCGGCGGGGCTGGGCCTCGCTCTGCCGCCTCGTCAGCGCCGCCCACCTGAGCGGCGAGCGCGGCACGCCGGAGATCACCCGGGAGCTGGTGGCCCGGCACGCCGACGGCCTGGTCGCGCTGCTCGGCCCCGCCTCCGACGTGGGCCGGGCGCTGGCTGCGCGGCGGCCGGATCTGGCGGCCGCGCGGCTGCGCGCCTGGCAGAGCGTGACCGACGCGGTGGTGGAGGTGGTCGATCACTTCACCGTGGGGGGCCACCACCAGGCGCTGCGGGCGATGCGGCTGGCCACCGAGACCGGGGCGCAGGCGGTGCTCAGCAACGAGGTCCGCTACCTGGAGCCGGAGGACGCGGCGGTCGCCCAGGTGCTGGACGCCACCCGCCGGCTGAGCCCGCTGGAGGGGCGGTATCTGCAGCACCTCGGCGAACAGGGGTACCTGAAGAGCGCGGAGCGGATGACCGCGGTGGCGGAGCGGGTGTGCGGGCCCGACCGCGACGCGGCCCGCCGGCTGATCGAGACCACCCGCGCGGTGGCCCGGCGCTGCGTCCTCGATCCCGCCGCCGACCTGGGGATGGGCGACGTCCACCTGCCGGAGGCCGCGGACGACGCGCCGATAAGGCTGTATCAGCGCTGCGAGGCCGGTCTCGCGCGGCGCGGGCTCGCCGGTGACGGTGCGGCGATAAGGCGGCTCGGGGAGGAGCTGGCGATCATCGAGCGCAAGGGCTACTGCTCGTACTTCCTCACCGTCGCCGACGTGGCGGATCTGATCCGCTCGCACGGCATCCGCTGCGCCATCCGCGGCTCCGGCGCGGGCAGCCTGGTCAACTACCTGCTCGGCATCTCCGACATCGACCCGCTCGCGAACGACCTGCTCATGGAGCGCTTCATGTCGGACCACCGGAAGGGGCTGCCCGATATCGACCTCGACGTGGAGTCCGCCCGCCGGCTCGACGCCTACCGGGCGATCCGCGAGCGGTACGGCGACGAGCGCTTCGCCTGCGTCTCGATGATGGAGACGTACCGTGCGCGCAGCGCGATCCGCGACGTGGGCGGCGCGATCGGCCTGCCCCCGCACGAGATCGACACGATCGCGAAGGCGTTCCCGCACATCCGCGCCCGGCAGATCCGGGCCTCCCTGGACGACCTGCCCGAGCTGCGCGGCAGCGGGCTCGCGCAGGGGGCGCTCGCCGCCCTGTTCCGGCTGGCCGAGCGGCTGGACGGGCTGCCCCGGCACATCGCGCTGCACCCCTGCGGGCTGCTGCTGTCCAACGCCACGCTGCGCGACCGCACCCCGGTGGAGCGCAGCATGCTCGAGTTCCCGATGAGCCAGTTCGACAAGGACGACGTCGAGGAGATGGGCCTGATCAAGCTCGACGTGCTGGGCGTGCGCATGCAGTCGGCGATGGCGCACACGCTGGACGAGATCGACCGCACCGGCGGCGGGCGGATCGACCTGGAGAAGATCCCGTTCGACGACGCGGAGACGTACCGGATGATCGAGGAGTCCCGCACCCTCGGCTGCTTCCAGATCGAGTCGCCGGGCCAGCGCGACCTCGTCTCCCGGCTCAAGCCCGCCTGCTTCGACGACATCGTGGTGGACATCTCGCTGTTCCGCCCCGGCCCGGTCAACAGCGACATGGTCACCCCGTTCATCGACACGCGGAACGGCCGCAGGAAGGGTACGTACGCGAGTCCGCGGCTGGAGCCGATCCTGCGGGACACCGGGGGAGTGGTGGTCTTCCACGAGCAGGTCATCAAGATCATCCACAAGATGACCGCCTGCGGACCCGACTTCGCCGAGGGGGTGCGCCGCCGGCTGGAGAACGACGTGAGCAAGGAGGAGATACGGGATTGGTTCTTCCAGGTGGCGGGACTGAACGCCGACCGGGAGACCGTGGAGCGGGTGTGGGGGGTGCTCGCCGCGTTCGGCGCCTTCGGCTTCTGCAAGGCGCACGCCACCGCGTTCGCCGTCCCCACCTACCAGTCGTCCTGGCTGAAACGGCACCACACGGCCGCGTTCTACGCCGGGGTGCTCACGCACGACCCCGGCATGTACCCCAAGCGCGCGATCGTCGACGACGCCCGGCACTTCGGCGTGCCGATCCTGCCGCTGGACGTCAACGCCTCCGCGCGGGTGTGGCACGTGGAGCGCACCGCCGACGGCGCCGAGGGGATCAGGGTGGCGCTCAGCGAGGTCAAGGGCATCAGCGACGCCGAGGTCGGCCGGATCGAGGCCGGCCGGCCGTACGGGTCGCTCGCCGACCTCTGGCACCGGGCCGGCGTCTCCCGGCCGGTGGTGGAGAACATCGTGCTGGTGGGCGGGTTCGACGGGCTGCACGACGTGGGCGGCGCCGGGCCCTCCCGGCGTGACCTGCTGGCCCGGGTGGGCGCGCTGGACCGGGCTGGCCGCCGCGCGGCCCGGCCCGGGGCCGACGGGTCATCCCAGCTCCCGCTCGGGTTCGTGGAGCAGGTGATGGACGGGGAGCTGCCCGAGATGTCCCCGGCCGACCGCATCGAGGTCGAGCTCGACATCCTCGGCATCGACGTCACCGGGCACGTGCTCGACTTCTACTCCGAGCTGCTCGAGGAGCTCGGCGTGGTCCGGGCGCGCGACCTCGGCGAGCTCGAGCACGGCGAGGAGGTGCTGGTGGCGGGGGTGAAGGTTGCCACCCAGACCCCGGCGGTGCGGTCCGGGCAACGGGTCATCTTCGCCACGCTCGACGACTCCACCGGGCTCGCCGACCTCACGTTCTTCGAGTCCGTCCAGGCGGCGAGCGCGGCCACCGTGTTCGGCTCCTGGCTGATGGTGGCGCGGGGGCACGCCCGGCGCACCGGCGGGAGGCTGGTGACGCTCCGCGCCACCGGCGCCTGGGACCTGCCCGAGCTGGAGGAGATCCGGCGGCGGGACGGGGTGGAGGCGCTGCACGCGGCGGTCCGCCCGGCGCCACCGGACGAGACCGGCGTGGGCGGCACCCGGCTGGAGTACGCCAACGGCTACCGGCTCTCGCCGTACTCCGACATCAACCCGGCGGGCGGGGCCGTACGGCACGCCCCGCGCCGCCTCTGGCACGCCAGCGGCGGCAGCTCCGGCGGCTGGCTCCCGGCCGCCCCCTCCCGCCGCCGAAGACGGTGATCCGGCGTTCGGCCTCGGGCCGGAGCGATCGTCACCGGCCGAAGGTCCATTTCGTCGCGCCGTGCGGTTCGGCCGACGCCACGGCCACGGCCGAGCGCACGGTGATGCGGTAGACGTACCAGGGCGGCGGGCCCGCACTCGGTGCGCTGTACGGGGCGGTGAGCGCGTCGCCGTCGGCCTCGGCGGGCCAGCCGCCCGCCGCGTAGACGGCGGCGATCTCCCTGACCACCTCAGGGTCGGTCACGCGGTGCGCGTCGCCCTCGAAGACCAGGTCCATACCCGGCAGGCGCATGGAGAGCGCGCAGGCCGGGTTGGCCTCGACGTTGCGGGACTTGCGGGTGCCGGGCCCGCTCACGAAGTACAGGTCGCCGTCGTGGTAGGACGCGCCCACTCCGGCGGAGTGGGGGCGGCCTTGTGGACTCGCCGTCCCGAGGTAGACGGCGGTGTCGGCGTTGGCCAGCGAGGTCGCGAGGAGGTCGCGAGGCCTGCTCCATTCGAGGGGATCGGAGCCGTAGATGTCGAGGTTCTTCACTGCGATGGGTTCCATGCCGGTTAGACCGTGGGCCGGCACGAAACTCATCTCACGGTGCTCACCTCACGGTGGTGAGGGCAGGGCCGGGCGACGGCGGCCCTCAGCCGAGGACGGCGTCGCGGATCGCGCGGAGGGTGGGTTCGTCGCCGACGCCGGCGATGTTGAGCGTGGTCACCGGCGAGCGGCGCCACGGCTCCAGGCGTTCCTTGATCCGGGCGATCGGCCCGACCAGCGACAGGCCGTCGGCCAGCTCGTCCGGCACGGCGTCGATGGCCTCCTCCCGGCGCCCGGCGAGGAACAGCTCCTGCACCTTGTGCCCCTCCTCGGCGAACCCCATCCGGACGAACACGTTGAGGTGGAAGTTCTCCTCCTTGGCGCCCATCCCGCCGATGTAGAAGGCGAACGGCATCTTGGCCAGCCGCAGCATGCCCGGCACGTCGTCGCCGACCAGCGCCGTCACCGTGCAGGCGATCTCGAAGTCCGGCCCGGCCCCCGCCAGCGCCTCGGCGTACTGCGGGATGGAGCGCTCCGGGTGGTAGAAGAGCGGCAGCCAGCCGTCGGCGATCTCGGTGGCCAGCGCCACGTTCTTCGGCCCCTCCGCGCCCAGGTAGATGGGGATGCGGTCGCGCAGCGGGTGCGTGATCGACTTCAGCGGCTTGCCCAGCCCGGCGCCGCCCGGGTAGGGCAGCGGGTAGTGCGGCCCGTCGCTGGTCACCGGCGCCTCCCGGCGCCACACCTGCCGCATGATGTCCAGGTATTCCCGGGTGCGGGCGAGCGGGCGCGGGAACGGCGCGCCGTACCAGCCCTCCACCACCTGCGGCCCGGAGACGCCGATGCCCACGACAGCCCGGCCGCCGGACAGGTGGTCGAGGGTGAGCGCGTGCATCGCGGTGGTCACCGGCGCGCGGGCGGACATCTGCGCCACCGCGGTGCCCAGGCCGATCGTCGAGGTACGGGCGCCGTACCAGGCCAGCGGCGTGAAGGCGTCGGAGCCGTACGCCTCGGCGGTCCACACGGTCTCGTAGCCGAGCCGCTCCGCCGCCTGCACGGTGGCGGTCGCGTCGCTCGCCTGCGAGCCCCAGTACCCCACGGCGATCCCGAGCCGGAGCCGATCGCTCACCGAGAACCTCCCTGCGTCACGTCCCCGGATCGTAGAACACGATTCGGTTCATGTCGCCCCGGCGCGGCGTCGCCTCGGCCTGAGGGCGCCGCGGCGCCCGGCCGCCCCGGTGGCTCAGCGGGGCGGGCGGCCGTCGCGCCCGCGGGGGAGCGGGATGTCGAGCGATCGCTCGTGGTCGTGCAGGCGCAGCGCCAGCCGCGTGCGACGGCGCCACAGGGCGCGCGCGGGGGAGTCGGCGCGCCAGGTGAGCACGCCTGGCGAGGAGACCTCGACCTCGGCGGGGATCACCGTCTCGCCCCGGCGCGTGGCGAACACGAGCTCGATGCGGTTCTCCACCGACTCCGTCAGCACCGACTCCGCACCGGGAATCGACAGCCACCCACCCGGTCCGGCCGCCCCGGCGAGCCCCGCCCCGACCTCCGGCGTCGGACTCCCGGCGTCCCCCGCCCCATCCGGGGCGCCCCCCTCCGGAGCCCCGGGGCCCTCGCCGACCTCCGGGGCCGCCGGCCCCTCCGCACGCGGCGCCGCAGCCGGCGAGCCGGTCACGGCGCTGGGGCCCTTGCGCCAGGAGAACGGGCCCGCCACGGGTGGGCCGACGCGGAGCCGCCGGCAGGTGCCGTCGTCGTCGGCCTCGGTGAGGAAGAGCCCGTCCGCGTCGAGGTGCAGCGCCGGCCGCCGCGCGGTGGCCAGGTCGGGCGACGCGAACAGCGCGAGGTCGCCGGTGCGCACCGCGTGCAGCGCGAGCCGCTGGTCGGCCCGGCTCACGTACTCGGCGGTGACCTCCTCCGGCAACATCGCGTACATCTCCCGCACCGCCGCGAACAGCCGCGCCAGCTCCGCACCGCGCAGCTTGCCGTGCGCCCGGGTGAGGAAACCCTGGTAGGTGCGCGTGGCGAACCGCTGCACCAGCCGCTGCCTGGCCCGGTCGTGCAGCCGGGCCAGGTCCAGCAGCCGGTGGTTCAGCCGCAGGTGGTCCCAGTAGTCCGAGTCCCGCCGCCAGAGCGCGTCCATGATCGACCCGCGGTCCTCACGGCCCCGGTAGTAGACGACCGTCCGGTCCAGCAGCGCCGTGCGCCGCGCGGCGAGCAACGCCGGGATGGTCAGCCAGGCGTCCTCGAACAGCACCCCCTCGGCGAACCGCAGCCGCGCCTCCTCGAGCAGCCGGGTGCGGAACAACCTCCCCCAGGCGGCACACGAGAAGACCAGGTCCTCCAGGTCGGCGGGGTGAGTGATCAGCTGGTCGCCGGAGCCGAAGTGGCGCTTCCAGGGGCCGTACGGCCGCTCGGGAAAGGCCGTGTGGTCGCCGATGACGAGGTCCGCCCCGGTGGTCCGCGCGGAGTCGAGCAGCGCGTCGAGCGCGCCCTCGGCCAGCACGTCGTCGGAGTCGAGGAAGGTCACGTACGGGGCGTCGACCCGCTCCAGCCCGGCGTTGCGCGCGGCCCCGGGCCCGAGGCCGGGCAGCCGCAGCAGGGTGACGTTGGCGTGCTGCTCGGCGAACTCCGCGAGCAGCCGCGGCGTGGCGTCGGTGGAGCCGTCGTCGACGCAGATCACCTGGGCGTCGCGGAACGCCGGCTGCGCCGCCAGCGAGCCGAGCGCCGCGTCCAGGTACGCGTCGACGTTGTGGCAGGGGATCACCACCGCCAGCCGCGGCGCGACCGGCGGCAGCGCGACGGGCAGGATCGTCGTGTCCTGCCACCACAGCCAGGGCGGGGGCGGTGCGGAGGCGGATGGGACGGCGGAGCCGGACGTGCCGGTCTCCTCCGGGGACGGGCTCAGCACGGGGGCAAGCGTAGCCAGCCATACCCGACCTATCCGGTAAATCCCTACCCTCAGCGGTTCCGTGCCAGGTCAGACGGGCCATGGCCGCTCACCGGAGGCTCAGCAGCGGGGTCAGAGGGCCTCGATCGCGGCGTAGACCCGCTCACTGCTCCGTCCGTCCCGGTGGGAGAAGAAGTCCGCCACCCGCTCCCGGTACGGCGACTCCACGCTGAACTCGCGCTTCACCGCGTGGATGACCGCGTCCACGGTCTCCTCCACGGTCCGGCAGGAGGGGCCGAAGCCGTCCCGGGTCAGATCCAGGTAGCCGCGCCGGTAGTGCCGTCCGTAGAAGTCCTCCTCGTCGAACGGCGTGTAGATGATCGGCTTCCCCATGTAGGCGACGTCGAAGAACACCGAGGAGTAGTCGGTGACCAGCAGCGAGCACTCGCGCAGTGCGGTCTGCACGTCGCGGGTGGCGGTGTCGGCGATCCGTACCGTCTCGCCATCCACCGAGAAGCGGTGCACCTGAGGCTGGATCTCGTAGTGCGGGTGGAACTCCAGCCGCACCCCGGCGGTCCGCAGCGCGTCGAGCAGCCGCTCGTCGGTCAGCAGCTCCTGGAAGAACCGGTAGTACTCCGACTCGGCGAACGGCGTCACCGGCCGCGCCGCGCGGTCGTACGACGGCACCACGATGTCCGACCGCCAGGTGGGCATGACCAGAATCGTCGGCGGACCGGTCCGCCCGGGGCGCAGCGCGTCGAACCGGGGCAGGCCGACCGGCACGGCGCGGTCGCCGTAGCCGAACTCCTCCGCGATGAACCGCCGCTCGTCCTCCGCCGAGGTGACGAACATGTCGAACCCGGTGATCTGCCGGGCCAGCCCCTTGGAGACGTCGTTGTAGATCACGCCGTGCTGCAGGAAGACCCGCTTGTACCGGGCGAGGTCGCCGAAGGCGTGCAGGTAGCGCACCTTGTTCAGGCCGGTCGGGATCAGGTAGGACTCCAGGTCGTACGAGCCGATCAGCCGGGTCGCGTGCAGCAGATGGAGCCGGTGCGCCAGCGACCCCCGGGTCAGCACGTTGCCGAGCGGCTCGACCTTGGCCCGGTCCGGCGCGTTCGCGTCGATGATGTAGTAGGCCCGCCGCCGCGGGTGGTTCTCCCGGATCCAGCGGAACAGGTGGTAGCCGTTGTCCTGGGCCGTGTCGCTCCGGTCTCCGATGACCCAGATGTCCCGGAAGTGCAGGAACGGGTAGGCCGCCCAGTACGCGAGCCGCACCTTCCAGCCCGGCGTACGGCGCCGGACCCGCAGCAGCTCGCGGGTGACCATGTGCCGCAGCAGCCGCAGGGGGGAGCGGCCGAGCGGCTGCAGGATGACCCGGTCGTCGGCCCCGGCGACGAACCAGAACCGCCGCCCGGCGGCGCGCTGCAGCCCGCGGAACCGGTGCGCGGCGAGCCGGGCGACGACCGGCACGTCGTACGAGCGCGACGGATCCGCCGCGTCGTACACCCGCAGCGCCATCCGGCCCACCTTGCGGCGCAGCCGGGGCAGCTCGCGCCCGTCGAGCGTGCACTCCCAGCCGGCGTAGAGGTCCCGCTCGCCGCGCTCGTGGTAGGCGTCCCGGCGGTAGACCTGGCGCACCGGCGCGGACAGGTCGCCGTGGTCGGAGGCGACGACGAGCTCCAGCCGGTTGTCCAGCCGGTCCGTGAGGTCGATGCCCGGGGTGGTGAGCACGCCCTCCACCACGATGGCGTCGCCCTCGCCGGTGATCCGCTCCATCGCCACCCAGGGGCGGACGCGGAGAAGCCGGCAGTCCCCGGCCCCGGCCGGCGACCTGTAGAGCCCGGCCTCGTCCGCGTACAGCCGGGGCGGCGTGCGGGGCTCGGCCTCGCCATCCAGGTAGAGCTCGACGTCGCCGGTCTTCGCGGCGTAGTGCTTGAGCAGCGCGGGCGCCGCCTTCACGTACTCCAGCACGGTGGCGTCGTCGATGGCCCGGTAGTGGTCGTGGATGTGCGGGAAGAGCTCGCGGATCCGGTGCGCGGGCAGCAGGTCGGTGGCGGTGGTGAGGAAGTTCGCGTACGTCCGGGTCGCGTACCTGGCGACCACCGGGCGCAGGTGCGGCTGCTCCTCGGCCAGCCGCAGCAGGTGGTTGTTGAGGTGGAGGTGGTCCTCCACGTTCTGCGGGCGCCGCCACAGCGTGTCCATGATGGACGTGCCGTCCTCGCGGCCCCGGTAGAAGTAGATGGGCCGGTCCAGCAGCGTGATACGGCGCGCGGCGAGCATCGCGGGCAGCGCGAACCAGGCGTCGTCGAAGTGCACGCCCTCGCCGAAGCGCAGGTCACGGGTGTGCGTGGTGGCGAACATCTTGTTCGCCGCGCTGGCGGAGAAGATCAGATCCGGCAGCTCGTCGAGCCCGGCGACCGTGACGTCGCCCTCGCCGAAGTGGCGCTTCCAGGGACCGTACGGGCGCTGCGTGGGGAACGTGACCAGGTCGCCCACCACCACGTCCGCGCCGCCGCGCACCGCGGCGGCGTGCATGGCCGCCAGGGCGTTCTCCGCGAGCACGTCGTCGGCGTCGGTGAACGTCACGTACGGGGCCCGGATCATCCCGAACGTCGCGTTGCGGGCCGCCCCCGCGCCGGCGTTGGCCTGGTGCACGACGGTCACGTTGGGATGCGGCGCGGCGAACTCGTCGAGCACCCGCCCGGTGTCATCGCTGGAGCCGTCGTTCACGCAGATCAGCTGGGTGCGCGGCCAGAGCGACTGGGCGGCGATGGAGGCGAGACAGTCCGGGAGGTAGTCGGCCACGTTGTAGGCGGCGACGATCACGGTGACCGCGTACTCCTCCGGCTCGGCGGGCAGCGGTTCGACCGTGCGGTCGCGGAACCACTCCCAGGGTGGGATGCCGTCGTACGGGGAACCGTCGCCGGCGCCGGCCGGACGGAGCGCGAGGTTGCCGCGTACGGTCTCGTACGGCTCCACGGCCGCCGTGCGGGTCCGCAGCCGGGCGCCGCGCAGGCCGGGGCGGAGCCGTACTGGGCCCTCGGGGAGCGTGACGTCCCGGACGGCGAGGGGGCTGCGGGTGCTCTGGCCCTTCCAGCGGACCTCGACCGAGACGTTCCACGCGGTGCTGCGCGCCGTCACCTTCCGGACGGCCCGGGCCAGGTCGACCTCGGCGTGGTAGCGCAGCCGCGAGCGGTCCACGACGACCTCGCGGACCGGCGTGTCGATCGACTCCCGGCGCACCCGGTCGCGGATCCGCAGCCACAGCTCCACGCCGTCGGCCGGGGCGATACGGCCGAACGGGTTGACGATCTCGCCGCGTACCGACAGCCGGGTGCCGGACAGGCTGACCTGTACGGCGTTGTTGTCCAGCGAGAGCTCGCCGAACCGCGCCCGGTGCAGGCCCAGCTCGGTGATGTCGAGCAGCCGCTCCGCCCCCGGCTCGCCCAGCTCCGCGCCGGACCAGTAGACCCGGCCGTCGCGTTCGGTCAGGTCGGAGGCGACGAGGTTGCGCCGGGTGGCCACGTCGCGGGTGCTGTGCAGCCCCTCCAGGTCGCCGCGGAGCAGGTAGAAGACCCTGACCCGGTCCATCGGGGCGCACCTGTCGCTCGCCGCCACGTCCAGGCCGCCCAGGTAGCGGCCCAGCTCGGTGAGCGGTCCGGTGCGTCCGCGCAGGCTCTCCCGGGACACGCCGGTCAGTATCGCGGTGAGCTCGGTGACCTCGTCGCGGAGCACGATCAGGTCCTTCTCCGCGCGCAGCTCGCGCAGGTCGGCCGCGGCGAGCAGGGCGTCCACGGCGCGCAGCGCGGCGACCCGGGCCGGCAGCGCGGCCAGCGTCTCCGCTGGATCGGCGGCTCGGTCCACACTGCGGTGCACGGTCCGGTCGAGCAGCGCGATGCCGCGGGCGGCCAGCAGCGCCTCCGCCACGAACGGGCGCTCCCACTCCGCCGCGACGGCTGCTGCTCCGCCTGGTCCGTCGCCCGTCGCGCCGTCGATGGCCGCGTCGCCGGGCGCGTGGTCCGCGGGCTGGGGGAAGTGGACGGCGTGGCGCTCCAGCGACTCGCGCCGCCACAGCTTGCCCGCGAGCGCACGCTCGGCGAGCAGCGCGGGCAGCTCCCGTACGCCGGTGAGCCGGCGCGGCGCCCGGTAGAGCTCGGCGTTGAGCACGGTGGGACGCGAGGTCTCAGGGTCGAGCCGCTCCACCCGCCCGGCGGCGACGTCGGCCCCGCTGGCGTCGGCCGCCGCCACCAGCAGCTCCAGCGCCTTCGCGGGCAGTTCGGCGGTGCCGTCCAGGAACGTCACGTACCGGCCGCGCGCGTCGCGGAGCGCGGCGTCGCGGGCGGCGCAGAGATGCGCCGCCGGTGGTGCCACGACGGCGGCGAGCCCGTCCGCCCGCAGCCGGTCGGCGGCGGCCTCCGCCTCCGCGGATCGTTCCGGCTCCGGTTCCGGCTCGGCGAGGAGCACGACCTCCAGGGAGCGGATCGACTGGGTGCCGAGGGAGCGTACGGCCGTGTCGAAGCCGCCGGTTCCGGCGACCACGACGGTCACGGCCGGCTCTCCGGCCCGACCGGCGGGCACGTCGGGGGTCGCCCCCAAGCTCCACCTCCACGGGTCCTGCGTTCTTCGGTCATCGCCCGCCGTGGGTGTCCGCCGTCGATCACCGCCGGGCGATCCGTGGCGGGGGGCCACCGGATCACAGGATGAGGCGAGACGGGGGTGTCGAGCGTGCCGCCGGCACAACGATATGTACCGAATGGTAACGACCTTCGGAGATACCCGAGGCCAAAGAGGACTTTGCCGGGCCTTCTCGGATCGTGGCCCGCCGGTCGACGCCGGATCGTGAGGCGGGGGCCCTGGCCGCTCCGACCTGGTACGTGTGACAACCTGCACGGGGACCACGAGGAGTTCCGGAGCCGGAGGTGGCGGCACGCGTCCCTCCGTCCGGCGGCTCCTCCGGAGAAGGGAGATCCGTTGGCGGGGGAGATGGATCCCGTGGAGGCGCGGTCGTACGAAATCCTGCGCTCGCGCGTGGATCTGACCGCGCTACCGCCTCTCGGCCGCGCCGTGACCGAGCGGATCATCCACGCGACCGCGGATGTGGTGTTCGCCTCCGACCTGAGCCGCGACGAGGACGCGCTGGCCGTGGGCGCGCACGCGCTCGCCGCCGGTGCCGCCATCGTGGCCGACACCGAGGCCGTCGCCGCCGGGATCACCGAGGCCACCGGCCGGGCGGTGGTCTGCAAGATCGGCGAACCGCTCACCGAGCGGCTCGCCCGTTCGGCGGGGATCAGCAGGTCCGCGGCGGCCGTACGGCTGGCGCACGGCGAGGTCGGCGGCGGCGCCGTCTGGGTGATCGGCTCCGCGCCCTCCGCACTGGAGGAGATCATCTCGCGCGGCGTGGAGCCGGCCCTGGTGATCGGGCTCCCGGTCGGCTTCGTCGGCGCCGCCGAGGCCAAACGCGCGCTCCGCGACTCCGGCCTCCCTCAACTCAGCAACGTCTCCGAAAAAGGCGGCCCTGCCGTAGCCGTCGCCGCCCTCACCGCCCTCCTGGACCCCTCACCATGACCCTCCCCCCACCCCCCGCCCCGCCCGTTAGCACCCGTGCCCCGCGTCGCCGGGATGCCGCGCGCTTGCCCCTCCCCACGCCCTTCGTCCGGTTCGGTTGCGCCCGTGCGCCGCGTATCCGGGATGCTGCGCGTTCGGCCCTTTCCCTTCCCCCCGCCCCATCCGGTCGCGCCCGTGCCGCGCATAGCCGGGATTCCGCGCGCTTGCGCCTCCCCTCGCCCTTCACCCGGGCCGTTAGCGCCCGCGACTCGCGTGTCCGGGACTCCGCGGGCCTTGCGGCGGTGCGGTGAGCGTGTTGCCGCCGGCCGAGTACGACCTTGGGCACCACGGGGACGTCGATGCGGCTCCCGGGCTCGTGGACCTGGCGGTGAACGTGCGTGGGGGGACGCCGCCGGGGTGGCTCGCCGACAGGCTGCGGGACTCGGTGGGCGAGCTGGCGCGCTATCCCGATCCGGGGCCGGCGCAGAAGGCGGTGGAGCGGCGGCACGGCCGGCCCGCCGCCGAGGTGCTGCTGACGGCGGGCGCGGCGGAGGCGTTCGTGCTGCTCGCGCGGGCGCTGCGGCCGCGCCGTGCCGTCGTCGTACATCCGCAGTTCACCGAGCCGGAGGCGGCGCTGCGCGCGGCCGGGCACCCGGTGGACCGGGTCGTCCTGGACGGCGACTTCACACTCGATCCGGCACGGGTCCCCGCCGACGCCGACCTCGTCGTGGTGGGCAACCCGACCAACCCGACCTCCGTACTGCACCCCGCCGAGACCCTCGCCGCCCTGGCCGCGCCGGGCCGAATACTCGTGGTCGACGAGGCGTTCGCCGACTGCGTCCCCGGCGAGCCCGAGTCCCTGGCGGGCCGCCGCGACACGCCCGGCGTGCTCGTACTGCGCAGTCTCACCAAGACCTGGGGGCTCGCCGGGCTGCGCGCCGGGTACGTGCTCGGCCCCGCGGAGATCATCGAACGGCTGCGTGCGGCCCAGCCGCTATGGGCGGTGTCCACCCCCGCCCTCGTCGCCACAGAGGCCTGCTGCACACCCGCGGCGCTCGCCGAGGCGGACACGTGGGCGCGCGAGCTGAAGGTGCGCCGGGAGGAGCTCGCAACCGCGCTGAGCGCGCTCGGCCTGCACGTCGTACCGCACGCGCGGGCGTCGTTTCTGCTGGTCAGGATCGACGAGGGGGAGCGGGTGCGGCTGGCCCTGCGAGACGCGGGATACGCGGTACGGCAGGGGGCGACCTTCCCGGGGCTTAGTCCGGATTGGGTACGTATCGCCGTCCGAGATCGCGACACCCTCACCGCCTTCGTCCGGACTCTGGCACAGTTGCTCATGGCGCCTTCATGACTCGACCCGATCTTGGTCATTTCTTCTCGATCTTGGTCTCCCCGGGTCATGATCCCGCCGCCGCCGATCCCATCGGGGGGATCATGTCCGGTCGGCGGCCGGTGAGCCCGGCCGGGCGGTGCCCGTGACGTCGTCACCCATGGACGGGGGAGCTCCGTGACGCGGAAACCGGACACCGCGTCCGCGCGCGTACGACCGAGTGCCGGGCTTCCCGAGTTCGACCACGGCGAGCGCGCCCTCGCCCGGCTGGAGGACCACGGATGAACGGTCACATGGACGGTCAGACGGACGGCAACCCCGAGCGCCAGAACGGCAGCCACAGCGGCGCGGCGGCCTACGACGCCGCCGCCGAAGAAGCCCGCGCCCGCCGCCTGGCCCGCCGCACCCAATCGGCCCCCACCACCCAACCCGCCCCCGGCCCACAACCGGCCCCCGGCGCCCAGCTGCCCCCCGGCGTGCAGCCGGCCTCCGGTGCGCAGCCGGCCTCCGGTGCGCAATCGGCCCCCGGCGCGCAGCCGGCCCCCGGTGCGCAATCGGCCCCCGGCGCCCAGCCCGGGCCCGGGGACGTTCCGGCCGCACGAGCAGTGCCGCCGGGCGACGCGCTCGCCCAGGCCGCCGCACCGTTCCTCGGCCGCGGTGATCGCCCAACCGGCGCGGCTTCGTCTTCCACCGATCGACCTCGCCGGCCGGAATCCCCCGCGCCGGGAACCCCGCCCACCGAGCCCCCGTCCCTCGCCCCTCCCGCCGCCGACGCCCTGGCCACCGAGCCGTCGGCACCTGAAGCCCGGGCACCTGAAGCCCGGGCACCTGAAGTCCGGGCACCTGAAGCCCCGGCACTGGGAGCCCCGGCACCTCAAGCCCCCGCGCCTGAAGCCACGTCGGGAACCGCGACCCGGCGGTCCACGGAGCCTCGTCTATCGGACCCACAGACGCCGGGCCCGCGTACCCCGGCACCGGCCTCCTTCACGTCCCATCCCTTCGGCGCGCCAGGGTACGGATCCGATCCACTCGCCCCTGAAACGCCCAGCCCCGAAGCCCACGGCACCGACACGCACGGCCCACCCGCCTCCTCCAACGAGCCCGGCCGCGCGACCCACGGCCGCGAGGAGCGCGACAGGCCGGAGGGCCGCCGGGAGGGCCGCGACAGGTCGGAGAGCCGCTGGGAGGAGCGCGACAGGCCGGAGAGCCGCTGGGAGGAGCGCGAGAGGCAGGAGAGCCGCCGGGAGGAGCGCGGCGGGGAGGAGCCCCGCCGAGAGGAGCCTCGCGAGGCTTCCGCGGCGCCGGTGCCTCCGCCTCCACCGCCCCCGCCGGGTCCCCCACCGACCACGCCGTTCGCGGCGGTCCCACCGCAGGCACCGCCCGAACAGGAACGCCCCCTCTCGGAACACCCCGAGCCGCCCCGCCCCACCTCCGGCCGCACCGACACAGGCCCCATCGAAACCGTGGTTGCCGAAACCCACGATGCCGAGACGCTCCCCGCCAACACGGAGGCCGCCGACGCACGGGCGGCCCGAACGGGAGCCGCCGACATGTGGACCGCCAACACGGGGGCTACCGAGACGCGGGCTGCAGACACGGGGGTTAACGAGACGCGGGCTGCCGACACGAGAGCCGCCGAGATGCGGGCTGCCAACACGAGCCCTGCCGAGATGAGCCCTGACGAGACGAGGGCTGCTAGGGCGGCTGCTGAGACAGAAGGCCCAACGATGGATCGCCCGGCAACCGCAGGCCGCGCCGCGACCGAAGAGCCGGCCGCCGACGCACTCGCCAGCGAAGCACCCACAGGGCTCACCGCCACACACCCCGCGACCACCGAGCCCCCTGCCACGGAGCGGACTTCCACCGAGCGCGCCGGCACAGAGCCCGCGGCTACGGCGCCCGCATCCACCGAGCGCGAGGCCACCGAACCCGCAGCTACCGAGTCCGCACCCAACGAGGCGGTGCGCTCCGAGGCGGTGCGCTCCGAGGCGGCGCGTACTCACGGCGTGCGCACTGAGGCCGCACGCACTGAGGCCGCACCCGCCGCGGGCGCAACGACCGGGAGCACTCATGCTGCGTCCGAGGCCTTCGAGCGCGCGGCACCCGCGTCCGCCGGCGGCGCGACGGCGCACTCTGCCGATGCGGCCGCCGCGGCCGGGCAGCCGGATGCGGCTGGACCGGGCGCGTCCGGTGGGCAATCCGCTGCCGCCGCCCCGGCTACCTCCACCGGGCAGGAGCCGCCCGCCGGACCAGTGGGCAGCGCCGACCGCTCCGATCCTGTGGTCGCCGCCGAGCCGGCAGTCTCCGCCTCTTCCTCGAATGCGGCGAAACCTACCGTCGGTGAACAGCCGGGCCCCGCGCAGCCGAGCGCCACGCAGCCAGGGCCGACGCAGCCCGAGCCCGGGCGGCCGGAGGCTGCCGAGCAGCCCGTTTCCGGGCAGTCGAGTGCTTCGGGGGAGCCGGCCGGTGGGCGGTCGGGCCGGACTGCGGCGTCGGGGAATGCCGCTGGGGGAGAGGCGGATCGGGAGGCCGTTTACCGCGCGTTGCGCGAGTGTCCGGATGTGCGTGATGGGTTCCTCCCCACGCCGATCGCGGACGCCGTGCTCACCCGCGTGCTGGAGGCCGCGCACGCCGCGCCATCCGACGGCTCGAGCCAGCCGTGGGACTTCCTGCTGGTGCGAGAGCCGGCCACGCGCGAACGCCTGCACGCGATCGCAGTCCGGCAACACACCGCCCAGCAGGAGACCGGCGGAAGACGCCGCGCCGCCACAACCGGGCACGCCGCCGGCACGCATACCGCGGGCACGCATACCGCGGGCACCCACACCGCGGGCACCCACACCGCGGGCACTCACACCGCGGGCAC
>WHSL01000197.1 GCA_009380095.1 Streptosporangiales bacterium
CCCGGGAGATCACCGGCGCGCCGCCCGGGGGATCAGGGGGAGAGCACGCCGTCGAGGCGCTTCTCCGCCGCCTCCTCGTCGCTCTTCTCCGCCAGCGCGACCTCGCTGACCAGCACCTGGCGCGCCTTGGCGAGCGTCCGCTTCTCGCTGGTGGAGAGCCCGCGCTCACGGCCGCGGCGGGTGAGGTCGCGAACCACCTCGGCGACCTTGTTGACGTCGCCGGAGGCGAGCTTCTCGAGGTTCGCCTTGTACCGCCGTGACCAGTTCGTCGGCTCCTCGGAGTACGGAGCCCGGAGGATCTCGAAGACGCGATCCAGGCCCTCCTGGCCGACCGCGTCGCGGACACCGACGTGTTCCGCGTTCTCCGCGGGAACCCGCAGGGTCAGATCACCCTGCTCGACCCGCAACACCAGATAGGTCTTCTCCTCGCCCTTGATGGTGCGAGTTTCGATGGCCTCAATGCGAGCGGCCCCATGATGGGGGTAGACGACCGTGTGGCCGACTTCGAAAGACATGTGGTACGTACCCCTTCCGCCGCTTCAAGGTTAGCACGCAGTAGCACTTGACCGATCCGGACGCTCCGGCGAATACACAGGTCAGAACGGTTTTATCGTTTCTCGGAATGGACGAGAGGAGATCACTCGAAGTCACCTCGAGAACGACAAGATCCAAGCGATGTGGACACCCCGGGAGTGGCCCGCGGCGATCCATACTGGAAGGCCGAAGGACGAGCCCCCTGAGGCCCGTCGGCGGCCGAGCGACCCGCGAACCGGGAGGTGCGGCGGTGGCACCGGGCAGCGATCACGATCGCGACGACAACGGTCTCCCACCCGTGGAAGTGGCGATCCCCGACGATCCGAGCGAGCTGGATCGCGAGATCACGGCGTACCGCCGCGAGCAGCGCCAGCGACGCCGTCAGGAGCGCTGGCAACGGCTGAGCCGGCCGTTCCGCCGGTACGGGTTGCTGCTTCCGCTGATCGCCGTGTCCCTGACGATGGCCATCGTCGCGGTGCTGCTGATCACGCTGCTCGGGCCCGAGCCGCCGCGCCAGCCGGCCAGGCGGCAGCTCGCGGTGCGCGGCACGGCCGACCCCGGTGAGGTCGGCGGGCTGTTGCCGGCGGCCATAGTGCGCGACGACGACCGCGAGGCCGTACGGCTCCGCGACCTCCGGCCCGGCGTGATCATGATCATCCCCGAGGGCTGCCGCTGCGGGCCCGCGGTGGACCACCTCACCCGGCAGTCGCGGGAGTTCCTGTTCAACGTGTACCTGGTCTCCGCGGCGTCGCCGCCGGAGGATCTGCGGCGGCTCGCCTCCCGGGAGGGACACGGCGTGGCGCGGGTGCTCGGCGACGAGAAGGGCGTGCTGGCGGGCGCGTACCGGCCCGCCGGTCTGACGGCCGTGCTCGTGCACACCGACGGCGTGGTGGGCGGGGTGCTGCGCAACGTCTCGCCCGGCGTACGGCTGGAGAGCACGCTCGACCGGCTGCAGCGGCCCGGCCAGGGCGCTCCCGCCCAGTCCGGCGCCGGCTGACCGCGCCGAGCACCGCCGACCGTGCGGGCTCTCCTCGATCATCGGGTCGCATGCATTCGGTGCGTGCATTCTCGGTACTCTTGGCCAGCGCCGGGCCGTACTCCGCCCGGCGGGTCAGCGATCAAGGAGAGCCTCACCGTGTTCCGCCGCAGCCGCCGCGTCGCGGGCATCGCCGTCGCCGTCTTCGCCCTCGTCCCCGCGGCCGCAGGTTGCGCGACCGGGTTCGGTGCCCAGACCAACCAGTCGTACCAGCCGGTCGACGGTTTCTCGACCACCGCGCCCAACGGGCTCGGCGTGCGCAACACGTTCGTGCTCGGCCCCGTCCCGGGCCAGCGGCTCGCGCCGCGTGCGGACGCGCCGCTGTTCATCACGCTGGTGAACGAGTCCGGCCGGCCCGACCGGCTGACCGAGATCACCACGCAGGCTGCGCGCCGCGTGCCGTTGCCGGACGCCGGCGTGCCGCTGCCCGCACACTCGGTGACGCCCGCCACGTCCTCGCCGACCTCGCGGTTCGTGCTGAGGGGGCTCACCCGGGAACTGCTCGGCGGGGAGACGCTGCGGGTCACGCTGAAGTTCGAGAAGGGCGGGACGCTGACCGCGGACGTGCCGGTGATGGCCCGCGGCGACTTCTACACTACGTACTCTCCCGCACCCGAGCCGACGCAGCCGGGCGGCGCGGGAACCGCGACGCCCCGCCCGGGCGCGACCGGCGACCGGACGCCGCGCCCCGGGGCCACGAACACCGCCGAGCCGGGCGCCACGAGCACCCCCGAGTCCGGCGCCACGGCCTCCCCGGCCTCCCGCCGCGGCGAGGGCGGCGAGCACTGACCGACACCGAAATGCCCGCCCGGCGGGGTCGAGGCCGAGCGGGGTGGGGACGGCAGGCCGTTACTCGGCTTCGGGTTCGAACTTGTAGCCGAGGCCGCGGACGGTGAGGATGAAGCGCGGGTTGCCGGGGTCGGGCTCGATCTTCGCCCGCAGCCGCTTGACGTGCACGTCGAGGGTCTTGGTGTCCCCGACGTAGTCCGCCCCCCAGACGCGGTCGATGAGCTGCATCCGGGTCAGCACCCGCCCGGCGTTGCGCAGCAGCACCTCGAGCAGCTCGAACTCCTTGAGCGGCAGCGGCACATGCTCCCCCCGTACGGTCACCACGTGCCGCTCCACGTCCATCCGGACCGGCCCGGCCTCCAGCGCCGACGGCAGCGGCTCGTCGCCGTCGCCGCGCCGCCGCAGCACGGCCCGGATCCGCGCCACCAGCTCCCGGGAGCTGAACGGCTTCGTCACGTAGTCGTCGGCGCCGAGCTCCAGCCCGACCACCTTGTCGATCTCACTGTCCTTGGCGGTCAGCATGATCACGGGGACGTTGGACTTGGCCCGCAGCGAACGACAGACCTCCGTACCGGGCAGCCCCGGCAGCATCAGGTCGAGGAGCACGAGGTCCGCCCCCGACCGGTCGAAGGTGTCGAGCGCCGCCGGGCCCGTCGTCGCCACGGCGACCTCGAACCCCTCCTTGCGCAGCATGTAGGACAGGGCGTCGCTATAGGACTCCTCGTCTTCGACGACGAGAACGCGCGTCACTGTGTTGCCTCCCGAACGGTGTTGGTCCCGGGGCCGAGCGGGGTCGATCCCGCGACCGGCAGCCGGAGTGTGAAGGTCGACCCCGAGCCCTCCTTGCTCCAGACCGTCACCTCGCCACGGTGATTGGTGGCGACGTGTTTGACGATCGCGAGCCCGAGGCCCGTCCCTCCGGTCGCCCGCGAACGGGCCGAGTCGACGCGGTAGAAACGCTCGAAGATGCGTTCCAGCTCGTACTGCGGAATGCCGATGCCCTGGTCGGTGACGCTGACCTCGGCCATGCCGTCGGCGGTGCGCACGCTCACCGCGACCTTCGTGTGCTCCGGGCTGTACCCGACGGCGTTGTCCACGAGGTTGCGCAGTGCGGTGACGAGCATGTCGTCGTCGCCGAGCACGGACACGCCGCGCTCCCCTCCTGCGGCGAGCGTGATGTGCTTGGCGTCGGCCTTCAGCCGGCACGCGTCGAGCGCCTCGCCGATCGCCTCGTCAAGGGCGACCGGTGCCGGTTCGGCCATCGGTTCCGCACCCTGGATGCGCGACAAAGTGATCAAGTCCTGGATGAGGGCGGTCAGCCGGGAGGCCTCCTGCTGCATGCGGCCCGCGAAGCGGCGCACCGCCTCGGAGTCGTCCGCCGCGCCCTCGACGGTCTCGGCGAGCAGCGACAGCGCGCCCACCGGGGTCTTCAGCTCATGGCTGACGTTGGCGACGAAGTCGCGGCGGACCGCCTCGACCCGGCGCCGTTCCGACTGGTCCTCGGCGAGCACCAGGACAAGCCCGGTGGAGCCGAGCGGCGCCACCCGTACGGCGAAGCTCGTCGCCTCGGGGCCGAAGCGCCCGGCGGCGATCTCGATCTCGGTCTCCCGGACCTCGCCGTCGCGGCGGACGCGGCGGGCGAGCGCGAGCAGCTCGGTGACCACGAGCCGGTCCTCACGCACCATGCCGAACGCGCGCGCGGCCGAGCTGGCTCTGATGACGCGGTCGGAGGAGTCGATCACGACAGCCGACGACGGCAGCGCGGACAGGACGTCCGCCGCCCCGGGCGGAAGCTCCGGCTGCACCGGAGGACTCACCGTCGTACGCTCCATGCCTCCCTCACTGACGCGAAACGCCAGGCCGGCAGCGACGCCCGTCGCGAGCCCGACGAGGCCCACGATCCCTGCGATCAGCTCCGGTTCCACACCACGATCGTATGGGGGCAACAGGGCGTCGTACCCGCAAGGAGGCCATGGTCAGACATGGGTTAGCCCAGAATTCACCTGACTGCCCGGGTTCGTTCACGACAGCCGTGACATGCTGCGAACATGCGGGACACCTATCACGAGGAACTCGACGGGATTTCGGACAGCCTTGTAGAGATGACCAGGCTTGTCCGTTCCGCCATCTCGCGAGCCACGACCTCACTGCTCGACGCCGATCTGCCCCTCGCCGAGGGCGTCATCAGCGCCGACGAGGAGGTGAACCGTCTGCACAAAAAGATCGAGGAGACGGCGTACGCGCTGATGGCGCGGCAGCAGCCGGTCGCCAACGACCTCCGGACGATCATCACCGCCCTGCACATGGCCGGCGACCTGGAGCGCAGCGGCGACTACGCCGTGCACATCGCGAAGATCGCCCGGCGCCGGCACCCCGACTCCGCGATCCCGCCGGAGCTGCGGTCCACCATCGTGGAGATGGGGCAGGTCGCGGAGCGCATCGTCACCAAGGCGGGCGGCGTCATCGCCTCCCGGGACGTGTCCACCGCGCTCGAGCTCGAAGGAGACGACGACCGGATGGACCGGCTGCACCGCGGTCTGTTCCACGTGCTGCTCTCCGACAACTGGAAGCACGGGGTGGAGCCCGCGGTGGACGTCACGCTGGCGGGCCGGTATTTCGAGCGGTACGCGGACCACGCCGTGCACGTGGCGAGCAACGTCGTCTACATGGTCACCGGGGAGCGTCCCGAGGAGATCATCGACGCCTAGCCCGCCGGGGCGTCGAGGCCCCTAGGGCATCGGGGCCGCCGGGAGGTCCTCCGGCCAGTCCTCGGGATCGGCGACCCAGCCGGCGAGCAGCACGAGTCCGCTCGGGCGGTGCCGGGCGAGGAAGCCGAACGGCCGGTCGAAGGCGACGTCGAGGACGTGTGCCTCGGCCGCCGGGATCCCGGAGGGCGCCACGGCCATCGCTGAGGCAGAGCTGCACGTCGACGTCGTCCCGGCCCGTCACGGTGAGCAGAGTGACCGGCCCCGCCGGGGTCCCCGCGAGCGCCGGCAGGTCCGCATCGGTCGTGCTGCGCAGGAGCCCCGCCATCGGCCGGGGGCGCCCGGACCACGGCCCGGCCGCCGGTCGCAGGGGGACGTCCCGGAACGGCTCCCGCCACCGCGTCGCGATGCTCAGCGCGGTCGCCAGCACCAGCGACGTATCGGGCCGGACCATGATCGGCATCTCCGGCGCGGAGCTCCGGCACTTCGCGGGCGTACGGGCCGTTGGCGTCGGCACTTCCGGCGAGGAGTTCCAGCGCTTCGCGGGCGTACCTGTCGCCGTCCGCTGCGGGGACGCCGATGGCCCGCTCCAGCTCGCCGCGGCCCGGCTCACCTGCGGCGGCGGCCAGCAGCGCGAGCAGCGGCCACGCACCGGCCCCGGACAGGGCGGTGGTCGTGCCGTCGCACGCCGTGCGTGCCCAGCGGGCGGTCAGGTCGTTCGACGCGCGGACGAACTCCCCGTTCATCCGTCCTTACCTTTCTCGGGAGGGCGGCCGAGGAGGCCAGCCGGCGGCGCCCCGGACGGGGCCGTGGACGGGGCCGTGGACGGGGCCGTGGACGGGGCCGTGGCGGGGGCGACCGCGGACCATGGGACGGTGAGTTCGCCGAGCCGCCAGCGGCGCCTGCCGTCGCGCACCGGCCAGTCCTCGGCGAGCCGTTCCGCGGCCGCCACCCAGCGCTGCCGGGACCCGTACGCCCCGTACGGCGCCGCCCGGTCCCACGCCCGGTCGAACGCGTTCAGGAAGGCGTGCACCGGCTCCCCGTCCACATTCCTGTGGATGAGCGCCTTGGGCAGCCGCTCGGCAAGTACGGAGGGCCGCTCCAGCGAGCCGAGGTGCGCGGCGAACGTCACGGTCAGCGGCCCGCCGGGGGACAGCGCCACCCAGACCGCGCGCCGCCCGTTCTCGCTGCACGTGCCCTCGACCAGCAGCCCGCCCGACGCCAGCCCGGAGCACAGGCTCCGCCATGCCTCGGCCGCCGCGGCCTCGTCGTACTGGCGCAGCACGTTGAACGCCCGGACCAGCACCGGCGGCCGGGCCACCGGCAACTCGAAGCCGCCGACCTCGAAGCGGAGCCCCGGCCGGGTGTACGGCCGGGCGGCCGCCACCCGCTCCGGATCGATCTCCAGGCCGGTCAGCTCCACGTCCCGGCGCACCGTACGGAGCCGCAGGAACAGCTCCACCGCGGTGATCGGCGAGGACCCGAACCCGAGGTCCACCGCCAGCGGCGCGGCGCCACCCCGGCCGCGGAGCAGGCCGGACCGGGTGCCGAGCAGCCACCGGTCCACCCGGCGCAGCCGGTTCGGCGCCGTGGTGCCGCGGGTGATCACCCCCACCGGGCGGCGCCGCCGGGAGCCTCGGCCGGCGGTCAACCTTCCTCGGGGTCCGCGACGCGGTGGATCCGGTGCTGGGCCGCCTGGGCGCGCGGGCGGACGATCATCCGGTCGATGTTGACGTGCGCGGGCCTGGTCACGGTCCAGGCGATGCAGTCCGCGATGTCGTCCGCGGTGAGCGGGCCGGGGACGCCGTGGTAGATCTTGTTCGCGCGCTCCGCGTCGCCGCGGAACCGGACCAGCGCGAACTCCTCGGTCGCCACCATGCCGGGCGCGATCTCGGTGACCCGTACGGGCTCGCCCAGCAGCTCCAGCCGCAGCGTCTCCACCATCGAGGTCTGCGCGTGCTTGGCCGCCACGTAGCCACCGCCGCCCTCGTACGCGACGTGGCCGGCCACCGAGGTCACCATCACCACGTGCCCGTCGCCGCTCGCCTTGAGCCGGGGAAGCAGCGCCTGGGTGAGGCGGAGCGACCCGAGCACGTTGACGTCGTACATCCGCTGCCAGTCGTCGATCTCGGCGTTGGCGATGGGTTCCATGCCGAACGCGCCGCCGGCGTTGTTCACCAGGACGTCGCACGGCCCAATCGTGGCGGCGAGCTCGGCCACGGACGCGTCGGAGGTCACGTCGAGGGTGACCGCGCGGGCCCCGGTCTCCTCGGCCAGCTCGTCGAGCCTGTCGCGCCGCCGGGCGGCCGCCACCACGGCGAACCCGTCCGCGGCGAGGCGTCGTACGGTCGCCGCGCCGATGCCACTGCTCGCCCCGGTGACCACAGCTGTCTTCGTCACGCGAGCCATTGTGGCGTGCCCGGGCGGTGGGGGTGCCCCGGGGGGAAGGAGTCGGTACGGAATCATGAAGGTCCGTGTGCAGCGTCGCCGCGGTGAACCGGACCCCGGGGAACACACCCCCTCCGGTCCGGGTTGTTCGATTTCGGAGGTGACGACTGTGCAGCGTCGGACCGGAGCGACCCCCGCGCTCCCCGGGCCCCCCTCACCGGAGACGGCGGTACCCCGCAGGATCGCGACGATCAGCCTTCACACGTCCCCGCTCGACCAGCCGGGCACCGGCGACGCGGGCGGCATGAACGTCTACGTCGTCGAGGTCGCGCGCCGGATGGCGGAGCGCGGCCTGGAGATCGACATCTTCACCCGCGCCACCTGTCACGACCAGCCGCCGGTCGTGGAGCTCAGCCCGGGCGTGACCGTACGGCACGTGCCCGCGGGCCCGTTCGAGGAGCTCGACAAGGCCGACCTGCCGGACCAGCTCTGCCCGTTCACGTTCGGGGTGCTGCGCGCCGAGGCCGCGCGGGCGCCCGGCCACTACGACCTGATCCACAGCCACTACTGGCTGTCCGGCCGGGTCGGCGCGGTCGCCGCGCCGCGCTGGGGGGTGCCGCTGGTGCACTCCATGCACACCCTGGGGAAGGTGAAGAACGCCGCGCTCGCCACCGGCGAGACACCCGAGCCGGACGTACGGCTGCGCGGCGAGGCCCAGGTCGTGGCGTCCGCGGACCGGCTGGTGGCGAACACCGCCGACGAGGCCGGGCAGCTCGTCGACCTCTACGGCGCCCCACAAGGTCGGGTCGCCACCGTCACCCCCGGCGTGGACCTCGACGTCTTCACCCCCGGCCCGCGGGAGGGGGCGCGCCGCCGGCTCGGCCTCGCCCCGGACTCCGTGGTGCTGCTGTTCGTGGGCCGGGTGCAGCCGCTGAAGGCGCCGGACCTGCTGCTCGAGGCGGCGGCCCGGCTCGTCGAACGGGACCCGTCGCTGCGCGACCGGCTGGTGGTCGCCGTGGTCGGCGGGCTGTCCGGCTCGGGCCTCGCGCATCCGTCCCGGCTGCGTTCGCTCGCCGAGCGGCTCGGCCTGTCCGGGGTGCTCCGCATGGAGCCGCCACGCCCGCAGCCCGAGCTCGCCCACTGGTATCGCGCCGCGACCGCCACGGTGGTGCCGTCGTACTCCGAGTCCTTCGGGCTGGTCGCGGTGGAGTCGCAGGCCTGCGGCACGCCGGTGGTGGCCTCCGCGGTGGGCGGACTGACCACGGCGGTGGCCGACGGGATCTCCGGCACGCTCGTCGAGGGACACGACCCGGAGGACTTCGCCCGCGCGCTCGGCCGGCTGGTCGACGAGCCCGGCCGGCGGGCCCGGCAGTCGGCCGCCGGCGTACAGCACGCCGCCGCGTTCGGCTGGGACGGCACCGTGGACGGGCTCCTCGCGGTGTATAGAAGTGCGGTGTATAGAAGTGCTGTGTATAGAGGTGCTGTGCGTAGAGGAACGGCGAGCGTCGCCGAGCTGCCGCTGGCGGTGAACCGATGAGCGGTCAGGCCCGCCACGACGCCATGCTCACAGAGGTCTTCGACTCCGCCGAGCTGACGTACGAGCGCGAGCGCCCGGGGGCGTACCTGGTGCGGCTGCCCGGACAGCACAAGCTGGCCACCATGGCCTGGTTCATCGTGGGCGAGCACAGCCTGCACGTGGAGGCGTTCTTCTGCCGCCGGCCGGACGAGAACCACGCCGCGTTCTACCGGTACCTGCTGGAGAAGAACGGCCGGATGTACGGCATGGCGTTCACCGTGGACCCGGTCGGCGACGTCTACATCGTGGGCCGGCTGCCGCTCTCCGCCATCCAGCCCGACGAGCTGGACCGGCTGCTCGGCTGCGTGCTGACGTACTCCGACGAGACCTTCGACGCGGCGCTGGAGCTGGGCTTCGCCACCTCCATCCGGCGCGAGTGGGCGTGGCGGACCAAGCGCGGCGAGAGCACCGCCAACCTGCGCGCGTTCGCCCACCTGGCGCCCGAGGACGCGGCGGAGGAGAAGTAGCGCGGCGTCGGTACCCTGGCCGCATGGCGACCTTGGTTCTGTTGCGGCATGGCGAGAGCGTGTGGAACGCCGAAGGGCTGTTCACCGGGTGGGTCGACGTCGACCTCTCGGAGAACGGCGAGGAGGAGGCGACCAAGGGCGGTGAGCTGCTGCTCGACGCCGACCTCACGCCGGACGTGGTGCACACCTCCGTGCTCAAGCGCGCGATCCGTACGGCGAACATCGCGCTCGACGTCGCCGACCTGCTCTGGCTGCCGGTGCGCCGGTCCTGGCGGCTGAACGAGCGGCACTACGGCGCGCTGCAGGGCAAGAACAAGGCGCAGACCCGCGAGGAGTTCGGCGAGGAGCAGTTCATGCTGTGGCGGCGGTCGTACGACACGCCGCCGCCGGCGCTGCCCGACGACGACCCGCTCTCCCAGGTGCACGACCCGCGCTACGCGCACCTGCCGTTCGAGCTGGTGCCGCGGACCGAGTGCCTCAAGGACGTCGTCGCGCGGATGCTGCCGTACTGGTACGACGCGATCGTCCCCGACCTCTCCGCCGGCCACACGGTGCTCGTCGCCGCGCACGGCAACTCGATGCGCGCCCTGGTCAAGCACCTGGACGGGATCAGCGACGAGGACATCGCCGGCCTCAACATCCCCACCGGCATCCCCCTGGTCTACGAGCTCCGCGACGACTTCAGTCCCCTCAAGCCGGGCGGCGAGTATCTCGACCCCGACGCCGCCAAGGAGGCCATCCAGGCCGTCGCCGACCAGGGCAAGAAGTAGGGGCCTGGAAAGGCTGTGGCATCGACCAGGCCACTTAGCTGCCAACCACAGGAACCTCCAGCCTTGACAAGTACCTGCATCGAGGACCCCTCGATGACCTGGGCATCGCGCCCGGCCATGCAAGAACCCGATACGCTGACAACATCAAGGATCCACATCACAGCCAGGGTCGGTCACC
>WHSL01000188.1 GCA_009380095.1 Streptosporangiales bacterium
ACGGGCATCCCCGCCACGGTCACAGTTGCACACACAGCGTGATCATGGCGGGGATGCCTCATCCCACCCCAAGCCACGCCGAGCGTGACCAACACGTAACAACGCTCCGCAACCACCCAGCTACCCAACAGTCACTAAGGCACGCAACCGGTGCACGGGATGAGCGCGTGGCCGATCACGAGGTAGTGGAACGCCACCGCCAGCGACCAGAGCGGGACGAAGAGGAGCGTCAGCTGCCAGAGGCCCAGCCGCCGCACGTACGTACCCAGCGCGGCGGCCCCAAGGAAGGCGGCGAAGGTGAGCGCGACGCAGATGAGCACGATCGGATAGCGGTCCAGCAGCAGCGCGGCCACCTCCACCGGCGACCGGCCCGCCAGCCGAAAGGAGTCGAGCACGAAGCCTTCCCTGTCGGGCATGCCCGGACGGGGCGGCCCGACGTCCACGGGGAGGGCGCTCCCCTCCGCATGACCCAGCGGCCGCGTCGACGCCAGCCCCCAGGCGACGCTCAGGTTCACCAGCCCGAGGACCGCACCCGCGAGAAGCGCCCGGCCGTTTCGCCGCCCCGGCCCCGCGACCGGGCCCGCCGCGGCCAGCGCCCCGGCGAGCAGCGCACACGCGAGAGCGACCTCGCTCCCGGAGGTGAACGCGAGCGCGGCGGTGCTCCGTCAGGCCGCCTCCACCTGTGCCGCCGACTGCGCGTCAGGAAAGTACTCGTATCCCCAGTCGAGGTTGGCGGGGAACAGCACGATCGGCATGACCGCGGTGATGATCAGCAGCGCCGGATACGCGAGGAGGGGCTCGCCAGGGGAGCTTCTCCGCGACCACACGGCGAACGGTGACACGAAAGGTTGAGATTGCCCTGAACGCGCCGCGACGGGAACGGCTTCGGTACGGGGGGATCAGTGCGAGGGCTCGGGCGCTTCGCCGTGTTCGTGGATGAGGGAACGGAGCTCGGCGAGGCGGTTGCGGGCGTAGGCGCCGTCGTTGGACTGGATGCCCATGCAGGCCAGCGTCTCCCCATGCGCGAGGTCGAGGGTGGGCCACGGCTCCCCCACCGGCATCGTGACACGGACGATCTCCGGCCAGTCCAGAATCCGGGTACGGATGATGTTGACCACGGTCAGCCCCTCGGCCGTGGCCTCCAGCCGGGGCCGCGCCAACAGGTGCGTTCCGCCGAACAGGACGAGCCCGAACAGCACCATCCCCACCCGGTCGGCGAGCAGCCAGTCATCCGGAAGGATCACCGCGAGCACGGCGCTGGCGGTGAGCATCGCCAGCCCCATGCCGTACGCGACGATGCGCGCCTTGCGCGGTCGGAACGTGACGGGCAGCGTCACCTGCGGCCCGTCGGAAGACTCGACCACGTACGTCCCCTCACACGTCGGTCCAGGATCAGCTGAGCGCCGCGCCGGCGCGCCGCCGCAGGTCGCGCAGGACCAGGGCGGCCTGCAGCGCGGCCACGACGGCCTCGGCGCCCTTGTCCTCGGAGCTGCCCGGCCCGCCCGCGCGCGCGACGGCCTGGTCCAGGGTGTCACAGGTGAGCACCCCGTTGCCGACGGGAGTGGAGGCGTCCAGCGCGACCCGGGTGAGCCCTGCGGTCACGGCGTCACAAACGTAGTCGAAGTGTGGCGTCGCCCCGCGGATGACCGCGCCGAGCGCCACGACGGCGTCGTGGGTACGGGCCAGCTCCTGCGCCACAACGGCAAGCTCGACCGCGCCGGCCACCCGGACCACCGGCGGATCGCCCACCCCGCACTCCCCGGCCATGGCCACGGCACGGTCCGCCAGCCGGTCCACGATGTCCGCGTTCCACTCGGTGGCCACGATGCCCAGGCTCAGGCCGGACGCGTCCACCGGCCGCGCCCCGGGCGCACCCGCTCCGCTCATCGCAGCCCTCCGGTCAGCAGTTCGGACTCCTCCGGGAGGCCGCGCAGGTCGTGACCCAGCCGGTCCCGCTTCACGGTGAGATACCGCAGGTTGTCCGTGGTCACGTGCACCGGCATGCTCACCCGCTCGCGGACCTTCACCCCGTACGCGGCCAGCCCCTCCACCTTCGCGGGGTTGTTGCTGAGCAGCCGTACGGACCGGACGTCCAGGTCGAGCAGGATCTGCGCGGCCGCGCTGTACTCCCGGGCGTCGGCGGGGAGGCCGAGCTCCAGGTTGGCGTCCACCGTGTCATGCCCGTCGTCCTGCAGCTGGTAGGCGCGCAGCTTGGACAGCAGCCCGATGCCGCGCCCCTCGTGCCCGCGCAGGTAGAGCAGCACGCCGCGGCCCTCCTTGGCGATCTCCGCCATGGCCGCGTCCAGCTGGCTGCCGCAGTCGCAGCGGAAGGAGCCGAAGGCGTCCCCGGTGAGGCACTCCGAGTGCGCCCGGACCAGTACGCCCTCGCCGCCCGAGGAGGACACGTCGCCGTACACGAGCGCGATCTGCTCGCTGCCGTCCACGACGCCCCGGTAGCCGATGGCGCGCCAGCGCCCGTACCGGTTCGGGATCTGCGTCTCCACGATGCGCCGGACCTGGCGCTCGGTACGCCGCCGGTGACGGATGAGCTGCTCGATGGAGATCAGCTTCAGCCCGTGCTCGTCGGCGAACATGCGCAGCTCCGGCAGCCGCTTCATGGTCCCGTCGTCGTTGACGATCTCGCAGAGCGCGCCGGCCGGGGTGAGCCCGGCGAGCCGCGCCAGGTCCACCGAGGCCTCGGTGTGCCCGGGCCGGCGCAGCACCCCGCCGTCGGCGTAGCGCAGCGGGAAGATGTGGCCGGGGCGGTTGAGCTCGTAGGACTCGGTGGCCGAGTCGGCGAGAACCCGCAGCGTACGGGCCCGGTCCGCGGCGGAGATCCCGGTGCTGATGCCGTCCCGGGCGTCCACGCTGACCGTGAACGCGGTGCGCATGCTCTCCCGGTTCTGCCGGGTCATCAGCGGCAGGTGCAGCCGGTCCAGGTCCGCGCCCTCCATGGCGACGCAGATCACCCCGCTGGTGTGCCGGATCATGAAGGCCAGCAGGTCGGGCGTGGCGCGGGACGCGGCGAAGATGAGGTCGCCCTCGTTCTCCCGGTCCTCGTCGTCGACCACCACGACGGGGTGGCCGGCGGCGATCGCCTCGATCGCCTCCTCCACCGAGTCCAGCGGTACGGCGTCTCCTGGGTCGTTCATGGCGAGACCGCCTCCTCCTGGGTGAGAGAACGTTGCCGATAACGCGCCAGCCAGTCACGGAACCCCGCGATGACCATCACGAAGAACACCCCGTACACCGCCGCCGTCACCCAGAGACCGCCCTGGATCGCCAGCGGCACACCGACCAGGTCGACGGCGACCCAGACCAGCCAGAAGTCGACGAGCGCGCGGCTCTGCCCGAAGGTGGCCACCGCGCTGCCGACGAAGATGTACGCGTCGGGCAGCGGCGCCCAGGACGCGTCGAAGTGGTCGAACGCCCAGGCCACCAGCACCGTGCCGACCACCAGCACCCCGATCAGTACGGTCCGCTCGCGCGGGGTGGCGGGCCGTACCTGCAGCTCGGTGCCGCCGCGCATGCCGCGCGCCCAGCGCCACCAGCCGTAGGTCGCGAGCACCGCGAACAGCACCTGCTTCATGGCGTTGCCGCCGAGCCCGGCGGTCATCGAGGCGGCGAACAGCAGCACCGACCCGGCCAGTTGCACCGGCCAGGCCCATATCGTGCGGCGCTTCGCCAGCCACACCGTCGCCAGCGCGAACACGTTCCCGACCAGGTCGGTGAAGAGCACGTGCTGGCCGAACAGCTGGAAGCCGGCCTCGCTCCATGGGGTCACGACTCCGCCCGCCGGCCCGCGAGCAGCCGCTCCACGTACTTGGCGACGACGTCCGCCTCGAGGTTGACCGGGTCGCCGAGGGCCTTGGAGCCGAGCGTGGTGAGCCGCAGCGTGGTGGGGATCAGGGAGACCGTGAACCTGTCGTCGAACGCGTCCACGACGGTGAGGCTCACCCCGTCGACGGTGACGGAGCCCTTCTCCACGACGTAGCGGGCCAGGTCGGGGGGCGCCGAGACCGTCACCTTTTCCCAGCCGTCGCCGGGCTCGCGGGCGAGGATCTCGCCGGTCCCGTCGACGTGGCCCTGCACGATGTGCCCGCCGAGGCGGCCGGTGGGCCGCATCGCGCGCTCGAGGTTGAGCAGCGAGCCGATCTGGAGCGCGGCGAGGCAGGAGCGGTCGAGCGTCTCCCTTATCACGTCGACGGTGAAGACCGGCCGCCGTACGCCGGTGACGGTCAGGCAGACGCCGTTGACCGCGATCGAGTCGCCCTCGGAGGCGTCGGACGTGACGAGCGGGCCGTCGATCGCCAGGCGCGCGGCTCCGCCGCCGTCGGTGACCGTCAGCTCGGAGACCCGGCCGAGCTCCTCCACGATTCCGGTGAACATCCGGAGCCCCTCCCTTACCTGCCGTGCGGTAAGGCTCCGGGGCGAGGCGATTCAGTACGCCTGCAAGATCACGAACCTGCGGGCAGGCTCGTGCGCGCTTCCTCCCATCCGGACTTTCACCGTCGGTCCCGGAATTTCACCGGGTCCACCGGCCGATGGCTTCGGCCGGGTCGCGGACTATCACCGCCGGTTCGGAATTTCACCGACCCCGGAGCACGCAGTACTCACTTACGTTCAGTTTGCCATGCCGTGGCCGGAAGTCATCGCGTGGGGCCGGTCACAGCGGGACCGGTTCGCCCGGCGGGCCCGGGTTCGCGGCGAACGGGCCAGGTCGCGGCGGCTGTCCCGCCCGGCGGGACGTGTGCCGGGTCAGCGGGCGGTCGCGCCCTCGGCGAGAGAGCGCAGCGAACGGCAGGCCGCGCCCGGATCCTCCGCGGAGTAGACGGCGGAGCCGGCCACGAACACGTCCGCCCCGGCCTCCGCGCACCGCTCCACGGTCTCCTCGCTCACCCCGCCGTCGACCTGCAGCCAGACGGACAGGTCCCGGCCGTCGATGAGCTCCCGGGCACGGCGCACCTTGGGCAACACCATGTCGAGGAAGCTCTGACCGCCGAACCCGGGCTCCACGGTCATGATCAGCAGCATGTCGATCTCGGGCAGCAGGTCCGCGTACGGCTCCACGGGCGTGGCCGGGTTGATGCCCAGGCCGGCCCGGGCCCCGGTGGCGCGGATCGTACGGAGCGTACGGACCGGCGCGGACGCCGCCTCCGCGTGGATGGTGACGCTCGCCGCGCCCGCCTCGGCGTACCCGGGTGCCCACCGGTCCGGGTCCTCGATCATCAGGTGGCAGTCCACGGGCAGGGTGGCCGCCTTGAGCAGCGACTCCACGATGGGCAGGCCGAGCGTGAGGTTCGGCACGAAGTGGTTGTCCATGACGTCGACGTGCAGCCAGTCGGCGTCGCGGGCGACCGCCTCGGCCTCGTCGGCGAGCCGGGCGAAATCGGCGGACAGGATGCTGGGTGAGATCTGTACGGCCATCGGCACCGAGTCTATTAGCGGCTCTGTTCGCGTTCGCGGAGGCCGAGGGCGGCGAAGGTGAGCGGCGCGCCCGCCGTCACCCAGAACGCCTCCAGCGCGTACCGCACGTACTCCCCCGCGGTCCCGGTGGCGCCGGGGACCAGCCCGGTGAGGAACCAGATCAGCGCCGCGCCCGCGATGCCGGTCGCGAGCCGGGCCAGGCGGATCGGGCGGGTCCCGGTGACGCGGTAACCGCCGCGCCGGCCCAGCCAGGTCAGGCCGGACAGTACGCCGAGCAGGCCGCCCGCCGCGCCCGCGACGGGCTCGACGGAGCCCAGGTCACCAGAGGGCATCGCTCCGTTCCACCCTGCGGGCCAGGCCCAGGGCTGCCAGGCCGCGTCCGCGACGCCCGCGATCAGCAGGGGCAGCGACGAGGCGACGAGGGCGAGCAGGATCTGTACGGCGGGCGGGTACGTGCGCCATCGCGCCACGACCGGCCTCTCGTACCGGATGAACACGGCGAGCAGGGCGAAGGACAGCAGCCAGCCGCCCAGGACGTCCGTCGGGAAGTGCACGCCGAGGTAGACGCGGGACAGTCCGACCAGTGCGACCACCGCCAGGGCGAGCGTCACGACCCGGCCGCGGGCGGCGGGGGCGCGCGCGACGATCAGCCCCCAGGCGGAGGCGGAGGTGGTGGCGTGGCCGGAGGGGAGGCCGAACGAGGGCTCGGTGCCGTACGGGAGCACCGCCGGGGAGAACCAGTACGGCCGGGGCGCGTGCGTGACGAGCTTGAACGCCGAGTAGAGCGCCGCCCCGGACAGCATGAGCAGCGCAATCCGGATGCCGAGCCGGGGTGCGACGCACCAGTACAGCACCGCCGAGGCCGCGAGGTAGAGGCCGACCACGCCCAGCTCGCTGACAACCCGCAGCAGTGTGCCGAGCCAGGACGGGACGTCCTGGACCAGGGTGACGAGTGAGATCTCCGCGCGCCAGAGCCCCTCCATGCCACCCCATCACACCAGACCCGCCCCGATGCTCCGAACATCCCCGCCCAGGCGGGGCGCGGAGCGGGACGCCCGCGCCGCATGTGCGCGGCCGACGGAACGCCCCCTTGGCCGCCCGCCCCCTACCCAACCACACCGCTCCAAGCCACCCCGCGCGGGAGGCGGGGTACGTGTGATGGGCGGGGTCAGGCGGTGCGGCGGAGGAGGGCGCAGAACATCGCGTCGGTGCCGTGGCGATGGGGCCAGAACTGGGCGTATGGACCGTCGCCCAGATCGAGATCCCCCACCGCGACGTCGCGGAGCGCGGCCGGCGCGTCGAGTACCTCCAGGTCAGGGCGGTCCGCGCGGACGGCGTCCACCACCTCGCGGGTCTCGGCGAGCACCGGCGTACAGGTCACGTACGCGATCACGCCGTCGGGCCGGGCCGCGTCCACCGCCGCGTCGAGCAACCGGCGCTGCAGCGCGGCCAGCTCCGGCACGGAATCGGGGCCGCGCCGCCAGCGTGCCTCCGGGCGCCGCCGCAGCGCGCCGAGACCGGTGCACGGCGCGTCCACCAGCACCCGGTCGAACGCGCCGGAGCGCCAAGCCGGGCGGGTGCCGTCGGCGACCACGGCCCGCGCGGTGCCGCTGCGCGCGACCGCCCTGGCCACCAGGCCGGCGCGGTGCTCCTGCGCGTCCGCCGCGAGCAGCCGCGCGCCGCCGTCCCGGGCGAGCCCGGACAGCAGGGCGGACTTGCCGCCGGGGCCGGCGCACATGTCCAGCCAGCGTTCACCGTCGCGCCGCCGGCCCAGGCCGGCGAGGGCGGCCGCGATCAGCTGGCTGGCCTCGTCCTGCACGGTGGCGCGCCGCTGCTTCACGGCCAGCACCTGGGCCGGGTCGCCTTCGATCAGGTACGCCCCGTGCGGCGAGTACCGCGCCGGCTCCGCGCCCCCGGCGACGAGCTCGTTTCGATCCGACCGCCCCGGCTTCGCCGCGAGCGTGACGCGCGGCCGCTCGTTATCCGCGGCGAGCAACGCCGCCAACTCCCCACCCGCCCCCAACAGAGCGGACGCGTCACCGGACTGAGCGGACGCCGCGCCCGGCTGCGTGTTGGCAGCCTCGGGGCGCGTGGGGGCGGCGCCCGGCTGAGTGGACGCGGCGCCGGGCTGAGCGGGCGCCGTGTCCGGCTGGGCGGGGGCAGCGGCGAGGGCGTCGCGGAGGGCCTCGACCACCCAGCGTGGGTGGCTGTGCAGGATGGCCAGGCGGCCGATCGGGTCGTCGGTCTCCGGCGGGGCGGCGATCTCCATCCAGGCGTCGAGGTCGCGCGCGGCGACCCGGCGCAGTACCGCGTTGGCGAACCGGGCCGGGCCGTCGCCGGTGACCCGGCGGGCCAGGTCAACGGTGGCGCTGACCGCGGCGTGCGGCGGGATACGGGTCGCCAGCAGTTGGTGGGCGCCGAGCCGGAGCACGTCCCGCAGCGGGGGGTCGATCTCGGCCAGCGGCCGGTCGCTGCAGAGCGCCAGTACCGCGTCGTAGGTGCCGCGGCCGCGCAGCGCGCCGTACGTCAGCTCGGTGGCGAGCGCCGCATCGCGCGGATCCAGGTGCCGGTCGCGGAGCAGCGAGGGGAGCAGTAGGTTCGCGTACGCGCCGCGGGCGTCGACCGCGTGCAGCACGTCGAAGGCGGTACGGCGGGCGAGGTCGCGGGGCCGCCGCTGGTTTCCGGTCCGGCCGCCGGGCCTGCCCGTGGGGCGTCGGGCGGACACGCTCACTCCAGCCGGTCGCCGTCGGTGTGCTGCACGCCGCGCATCCAGTCCGCGGCGGCCATGGCGCGCTTGCCCTGCGGCTGCACCTCGCCCAGCCACACCGGCGTGGTGCCGGTGCCGGCGAGCACGCCGTGCTTGCCCGGCCGCAGCTCGCCGGGCGCGAGGGGTGCGGCGGGGGCGTCCGTGGACCCGGCGGGTCGTACGGGTCCCAGCTTGAGCCTGGTGCCGCGGAACGTGGTCCACGCGCCCGGGGCCGGGGTGCAGGCGCGGACCAGGCGGTCGATGTGCGCCGCCGGATCCGTCCAGGCGACCCGCGCGTCCTCGGGGTTCAGCTTGGGAGCGATCGACACCCCCTCCGTGGGCTGCGGCCGGGCCTCCAGGTCGCCGGACTCGATGCCGTCCAGCGTGGCCTCCAGCAGGGTGGCGCCGGAGACGGCCAGCCGGTCCAGCAGCTCCCCGGTGGTGTCGGTGGCCCGGACGGCCTCGGTGACCACGCCGAAGACCGGGCCCGCGTCGAGCTCCTTCACGATCCGGAAGGTCGTCGCGCCGGTCACCTCGTCGCCGTGCAGCAGCGCCCGCTGCACCGGGGCCGCGCCCCGCCAGGCGGGCAGCAGCGAGAAGTGCAGGTTGACCCACCCGTGCGCCGGGATGTCCAGCGCGACCTGCGGGAGCAGCGCACCGTACGCCACCACGGGACAGCAGTCAGGAGCGAGCGCGCGGAGCCGGTCGAGGAACTCCGGCTCCCGGACCTTCGCCGGCTTCAGCACCTCCACGCCCGCCTCCGCGGCACGCTGCGCGACCGGGCTCGGCGTCAGCCTGCGCCCCCGCCCGGCGGGCGCGTCCGGACGCGTCACCACGGCCAGCACCTCGTGCTTGGACTCCAGCAGCCGGTCCAGCGAGGGCAGCGCGGTGGCCGGGGTGCCGGCGAAGACGAGCCGCACCTACAGGCCCTTCCCGAACGTGCTGTGCGGGGAGACCTTGATCGTCGGCGCGGCCTCACCGTTCCACTCGGCCTCGCGGATCGCCTTCATGGCCAGCTTGCGCTGCTCCGGATCCATCCGGTCGATGAACAGGATGCCGTCGAGGTGGTCCGTCTCGTGCTGGAAGCAGCGCGCCATCAGGTGCGTGCCCTCGAGCGTGATCGGCTCGCCGTACATGTTGAGGCCCTTGGCGACCGTGTTGATCGGCCGCGGCGTCGGGAACGACAGGCCCGGGAAGGAGAGGCAGCCCTCCTCGTCGTCCTCCACCTCGCCGGAGATGTCGAGGTCGGGATTGATCAAGTGCCCGAGGTGCTCGTCCACGTAGTAGGTGAAGACCCGCAGGCCCACACCGAGCTGCGGCGCGGCGAGGCCGGCTCCGGGCGCGTCGAGCATCGTGTCGGTCAGGTCCTTCACGAGCTTGCGCAGCTCCTTGTCGAAGTCGCGCACCGGCTCGGCGGGGGTGCGCAGCACCGGATCGCCGAACAACCGGATCGGCTTGATCGCCACGAGCGGCTCCCTTCCCAGCTACGACTGCGGATCTCGGGCCCGATTCTAGGTGCGTACGGAGGGCGACCGGACCGTCGCCCGGACCGGCCCAGGCGCCCTCCCGCACCGCCGCGACGCCAAGGGCGTCCGGAGTGGAACGGAGGGCCGGGAAGGGTTCGGGAGGTCAGCTCTGACGGCTGGCGCGGAGGGAGCGGGAACGCATGGCGGCCTTGCGTGCGGCCTTCGCCACCTGCGGGATCGGGTGATGGGCGCCGATCGCCTCCAGCACCTCGGGGGTGTTGGGATGCTCCAGCCGCCACAGCCCTTCGAGGTAACCCGCCTGGTCCCCCTCGTAGATCCCGTCGAGCTGAGCCGCGGCCTGCTCCGGCTCCCCTGCGAGCACCGCGGCGGCACCGCTGTCGATCAGCAGCCAGCCAAGCTCGTCGGCGGTGGGAACCTCGTCGCAGTCCACGCCCTTCTCACCGCACCAGACGAACACGTACGGCCGTACGGCGGGGAGGTCCAGGCCGGCGAACACCCCCGCGGTGGCCTCGGGGCCGAGCAGGCTGAGCACGCCGTACGCGACCTGCCGGGTCGCCGGGTCGCCGGCCGCGGCGGCCTCCAGCACCTCGTGCGCGGCGCGGTCCGGGTCGCGGCGGGCCAGCCAGCCCTCGGCCTCCTCGACGAACATGTCCTCCGGGTACCCGGCCGTGTCCTCGAGCAGCTCCGCCGCCGGGGCCTCGGCCAGGTCGCCGATCGCGGGCGCGGTCAGCCCGGCCTCGCGCATCTCCGTCATCCAGGCGACCTCGGCGAGCGGGCTGAGCGTGAGCCCGGCCGGGGAGTCGTCGATCGCACCCCAGTCGATGAGCGCCCGTACGCGGAACCGCAGCGCCTCGGCGAACGCTACGCCGCCGACGTCGTCGGGGTCCGTCTCGTCCTCGCCGTCCGCGGCGAAGAAGGGGTCGCCGACGACGAGGTACTGCTCGCGGGCGGCGTGCAGCACGAGGTCCCACGGGAGTGGCTCGCGGGCCGCGTACAGCAAGGTCAGCACGCCGGGGAGGACGACGCCGATGTGCTCTCCCCACTCGCCCGGCCCCTCGGCCTCCGGACAGCCCAGCAGGCAGTCCAATGCCGCCGCCCATACGGCGACGTGCAACGCGTCATCGTCGTCGGCCGGCTCGCCGTGGTCGTCCTGGTTCGCGACCTCCCGCCAGTGGACCGCCACGTGCCGCTCGAAGGGGTCCGCGTCGCCCGTGGCGGCGTCGCCCGTGGCCGC
>WHSL01000079.1 GCA_009380095.1 Streptosporangiales bacterium
CTAACTGAACGGCATTGGAGCTAGCCCCGGGAAGAGCTAGAGGCGGGCGATGGCGAGCAACGCGGCCCGATACCCCTCGAAGCCGAGACCCGCGATGACTCCGGTGGCGACCGCGGTGATCACGTCCACCTGGCGGAATGACTCGCGGGCCGCCACGTTCGTCAGGTGCACCTCGATGAGCGGCGCGGTGCGCTGCGCCACCGCATCCCGCAGCGCGATCGAGTAGTGCGTGAACGCCGCCGGGTTGAGCACCACCGGCAGGCCTTCGTCCGCCGCCTCGTGCAGCCAGCCGACGAGCTCGCCCTCGTGGTCGGACTGGCGCACCTCCACCTCCAGGCCCGCCTCGCGGCCGGCCTTGTGGCAGAACTCCACGAGGGCCGCGTAGTCCTGGGTGCCGTACTTCTCCGGTTCGCGGCTGCCCAGCCGGCCCAGGTTGGGACCATTGAGCACCAGCACCCTGCGGCTCACCGCGACACCCTTCCGTAGGCCTCTTCCAGCAGCTTGTCCTCCGGACCCTCGAGCAACCCCGGCCGCCCGACGGCGTCGAGCACGACGAACCGCAGCGTGGCCCCGCGCGCCTTCTTGTCCACCCGCATCGAGGCGTGCAGCTCCGGCCACGCGCTCGCCCGGTACGCCGTGGGCAGCCCGACCGCGTGCAGCAGCTCCCGGTGCCGCCGTACGGCCGCCCCGTCGAGCCGCCCGGCGCCGTACGCCAGTTCGGCGGCGAAGACCATCCCGATGGCGACCGCGTCACCGTGCCGGAACCGGTACGCCTCCGCACGCTCGATGGCGTGCCCGAGCGTGTGCCCGTAGTTGAGGATCTCCCGCAGCCCGCCCTCCTTGAGGTCGGCGGAGACCACGTCGGCCTTGACCCGGACCGCGCGCTCGATCAGCTCACGGGTGTGCGGGCCTTCGGGGTGGGTGGCGGCCGCCGGGTCCTCCTCCACCAGGTCGAGGATGACCGGGTCGGCGATGAACCCCGCCTTGATCACCTCGGCGAGCCCGGCCACGTAGTCCTCCCGCGGCAGCGTCGGGAGCACGGCGAGGTCGCAGAGCACGCCCGCGGGCGGGTGGAAGGCGCCCACCAGGTTCTTGCCCTCGGCGGTGTTGATTCCGGTCTTGCCGCCCACCGCCGCGTCCACCATGCCGAGCAGCGTGGTGGGCACCAGCACCGCGCGCACCCCGCGCAGCCAGGTCGCGGCGACGAAGCCGGCCAGGTCGGTGGTGGCGCCGCCGCCCACGCCGACGATCGCGTCGGAGCGGGTGAAGCCGGCCTGGCCGAGCCGGGACCACAGCCCCGCGGCCACGCCGATCTCCTTGGCGGCCTCGCCGTCGGGCACGGGCAGCGCGAGCACCTCGTACCCGCCGCGGCGCAGCGCGCCGATCACCGGACGGGCGATCTCCGGGAGCCCGCTGCCGTGGATCACGCCGACCCGGCGGACCCGGTCACCGAGCAGGCCGGGCAACTCGCCCAGGACGCCCGTGCCGGTCACCACCTCGTACGGCTCCGCGCCGCGGACCTCGATCCGCGCCGGGGCGCTCACCGCCGCGCGCCGCTCAGCTCGGCCGCCACCCGCTCGGCCACCTCGCGGGGGGTGAGGCCGTCGGTGTGCACGGTGATCACGGCGAGGCCCTCGTACACCGGCAGCCGCTCGTCCAGCAGCTTCTTGAGCCGGGCGCGCGGGTTCATCGCGAGCAGCGGGCGGGCCTGCGCGAGCCCCACCCGCTTGACCGCGTCGGTGAGGCCGACCTCCAGGTAGACCACCGTGTGGCCGGTGAGCGCGCGCCGGGTCTCGGCGTCCAGCACGGCGCCGCCGCCGAGCGCCAGCACCCCGTCGTGCTCGGCCAGCGCGGCCGCGACGGCCTCCCGCTCCAGGGCCCGGAAGTGCTCCTCGCCGTGCTCCACGAAGATGTCGCCGATCGGGATGCCCGCCCGGGCCTCCACGTCGTGGTCGGTGTCGCGCAGCGTGACGTCCAGCATGGCGGCGAGCGCGCGGCCGGTGGACGACTTACCGGACCCGGGCGCCCCGATCAGGACGGCGACCGGCTTCTTCATGCTCTGCTCCCAGGGCTGTTCGTGGGACTGCGTGGCAGGCCTATTTGATCGTCAGCGCGGACAGGTAGCCCTGCGCGTTGCGCGCGGTCTCCTCGATGCTGTCCCCGCCGAACTTCTCCAGCACCGCGTCGGCCAGCACCAGCGCCACCATCGCCTCCGCGACGACGCCCGCCGCGGGCACCGCGGTGACGTCGCTGCGCTGGTTGATGGCCTTGGCGGGCTCGCCGTTGGCCACGTCCACGGTGCGCAGCGCGCGCGGCACCGTGGAGATCGGCTTCATCGCGGCACGGACGCGCAGCGGCTCACCGGTGGTCATGCCGCCCTCGACGCCGCCGGCCCGGTTGGTGACCCGCCGGACGCCCGCCTCGGTGCCCTCGATCTCGTCGTGGGCGGCGGATCCGCGCCGCCGGGCGGTGGTGAAGCCGTCCCCGACCTCCACGCCCTTGATCGCCTGAATGCCCATCAGCGCGCCGGCCAGCCGCGCGTCGAGCCGGCGGTCCCAGTGCACGTGGCTGCCGAGGCCGGGGGGCAGCCCGTACGCCAGCACCTCCACGACGCCGCCGAGCGTGTCGCCGTCCTTCTTGGTGGCGTCGATCTCCGCGACCATGGCGCGGGAGGTCTCCGGGTCGAGGCAGCGGACCGGGTCGGCGTCGACCCGCGGCAGATCCTCCGGAGCCGGCAGCACGCCGTCGGGCGCGGACACCTCCCCCATCGCCACGACGTGGCTGAGCACCTCGACGCCGAGCGTCTGGCGGAGGAAGGCCTTGGCGACCTCGCCGAGCGCCACCCGCGCCGCGGTCTCCCGCGCGCTCGCCCGCTCCAGGATGGGGCGGGCGTCGTCATGCCCGTACTTCTGCATGCCGACGAGGTCGGCGTGGCCGGGGCGGGGCCGGGTCAGCGGGGCGTTGCGGGCCTCGTTCGCCAACTCCTCGGCCTCCTCCGGGGTCGGCGGGTCGGCCGCCATCACCCGCTCCCACTTGGGCCACTCGGTGTTGCCGACCTCGATCGCCACCGGGCCGCCCTGGGTGCGGCCGTGCCGCACGCCGCCGACGAAGGTGACCGCGTCCTGCTCGAACTTCATGCGTGCGCCGCGCCCATACCCCGCGCGCCTGCGGGTGAGCGCGGCGGAGACGTCATCGGTGGTGACGCGCACCCCGGCGGGCAGCCCCTCCAGGATCGCGACGAGTGCGGGGCCGTGGGACTCCCCCGCCGTCAACCAGCGCAGCATGCGTTGATCCTATCGGCGGGGCCGGATCGTTCCGGACGCGATGCCGGTCCGGTCCGTCTAGTGTTGTTCCGTGCCACCGGAGAACCTGCTGACCGCGCTCGTCACCGCCCTGCTCGGGCTGGTGGCGGGCCGGGCCGCCGCCGCGCTGGTGCCGGTCTTCCCGCCGCTGCCCGACGATGACGACGCCGGCGGCACCGAGACCGCCCCCGCCGACGCGACCACCGGCACCGCGAAGGCGACCGCCGGGACCGGCGAGGACGCGGCCGGCACCGGCGACGCGACCGCCGGCACCGAGGAAGAGGACGGGGACGAGGAGCCGCCGGCCCCGCCGGCCGCGTGTCCGCTGTGCGGTACGGAACTGTCGCCGCGCGGCCTGGCCGGGGTCGCGGTGCGGGGGCGGTGCGGGTCCTGTGGAGGCGGGCTGCGTACGCGCCCGGCGGTCGTGGCCGGGACCGGTGCGGTGGTGTCCGGGCTGATCGGGCTGCGGTTCGGACTGCACCCGCTGCTGCCGGCGTACCTCTTCCTCGGCGCGGTCTCGGTGGTGCTGGGCTTCATCGACCTGCGGGTGAAGCGGTTGCCCAACGCCTTCACGCTGCCCGCGTACCCGATCGGCCTCCTGCTGCTCACCGCCGCCGCACCGCTGGTGGACGGCGGCTGGGAGCGGCTGCTCGACGCGGTGATCGGGATGGCCGCCATGTGGACGGTCTTCTTCGTGCTGTGGTTCATCTACCCGGCGGGCATGGGCTTCGGGGACGTCAAGCTGTCCGGCATCCTCGGCCTCTACCTGGGGTGGTTCGGCCTCGACGTGGTGCTCATCGGCGGGTTCGCCGGCTTCCTGCTCGCGGGCGCGTACGGGCTCGTGCTCGTCCTCGCGGGCAAGGCGACGCGCAAGACCGCGATCCCGTTCGGGCCGTTCATGATGCTCGGCGCGTTGTTGATCGTCGTCGCGCCGGCCCTGGTCCTCCTGTTCAGCGCGTGAGTTCCCAGCGTCCCGCCAAGGTCGTCCGCTCGCTCGCGGAGGCCCGCGCGGTGGTGCCGCCGGGCAGCGCGTCGTACGCCGCCGCGCTGGCGGCGCTCCCCGAGCGCGGGCACGTGCTGGATGTCGGCTGTGGCAGCGGCGGCGCCTCGCTCCCGCTGGCGGGACGGGCCGCGCGGATCACCGGCGTCGACCCGGAGGAGCGTCTGCTGGCCGCGCTCGCGGAGAGCTGCCGCGCGCTCGGCGTGGCCGTCGACACCGTGACCGGGCGCTGGCCCGAGGCGGCCGCCGAGGTCCCCGCGGCCGACGTCGTGGTCTGCCATCACGTCCTGTACGGGGCCGCGGACGCCGGCCCGTTCGCCCGCGCGCTCGCCGACCGGGCCCGCGAAGGCGTGGTCATCGAGATCCCGTCCGTACATCCGCTCGCCGCGCTGGACCCGCTCCACGAACGCTTCCACGGTGTACGGCGCCCTCCCCCGCGCACGGCGGAGGCCATCGTCGGCCAGATCACCGCGGCCGGCCTGGACCCCGAGGTCACCGAGTGGACCGACACCCTCGGCCACTCCTCCGCGACCACCCTGGACGCCCTCGCCGCCGGCATCACCAAGCGCCTCGGCCTCCCGGAGGACCGCCTCCCCGAGGTCACCGAAGCCCTCCTCGACCTCGGCGTGGACCCGGCCCACCCCCGCTTCCCGGGCACGGTGGGCCGCCCCCTGGTGACGATCACACTCGACGGCGCCGCCTGATCAGCTCGCCGCGCTCGCGGACGCCTTCGCATACGCCTCCGGCCCCGGCAACTCCAGCCGGGCGCAGTGACGGCGGACGGCCAGGGCGGTCACATAGGAGCGGAAGACCGGGGCGTAGGCCCTGACGTTCGCCTTCGCGTACGGATAGCTCAACGTCATCGTGTGCACCGCGGGCCTGCCGCCGCACACCGAGGTCGCCCAGAACGTGTTGCCATGGTCGTCGAAGCCCGCCGTACCGGCCCGGACCGCGGCCGCGTCGTCGTCGATCGAGTCGGTGCGAACGCTCTTCGCGGGTTCGCCGAAGAAGCTCGCCAGGCCGGCCCACGGACGCTCCTGCTCCCCATCGATGACGGTGGGCTCGGAGGCGAGCAGACAATGCTCCTCCCAGAGCCGGTCGTCGACCCTGCTCTCGATCACCTTGGGCGGCAGCCCGGCGTTGCCGATCACGGTCGTGACGGGCTTCCCCTGGTACGTCCCCCCGGCGCAGGGCAGGCGGACCATGACGCGGGACGGGCTCACGACACCGGCCATCCCGCCGCCGAGGGGCTCGTCCGCGTACGGAGGCCCCCCGTACCGGTTCTGCCCGAGCACGTCCTCGACGCTGTCGTCGGCCTCGTACTCCCAGTCGTTGGGCTCGATCGCGACCTGCCCGGTGAAGAACCAGCGCTCCCCGGAGTCGTTGTTCACCAGCTCTCCGGCCTTCGTACTGAAGATCTCGCAGTCCTGCGGCAGACCGGCACCGAGCTCGACGGTGCCCTCCTCGGCGACCCGGCCGCTGATCGTGCCGCCCGCCGGGGAGAGCTCGAGCACCTCGCCCGCGGGCACCAGGCCCGCGCACGCCTCGTTGATCGCGTGCCGGTCCCGCCAGGCGTCGGCCCCCAGCCAGCCGCCCCCCAGCCCGACGAGCGCGACGGCCACGATCGCCCCCGCCGGTATCGCCCCCGCCACCCATCCAGGATCTTCACGGGGCGGGAACGTATCAGCCCCTGACGGACAGCGCGATGCCGCGGGGAAGGCGGCGGGCGAGGCGGGCCGCCAGCGCGCCGGCGACCCGGCGGACGGCCTCGTCGTCGGGGCCGTGCAACTCGAGCTCGATCCCGAGATCGGCGTCGTCCGCGGCGGTGACGCGGACGCGGGCGACGACGGGTTCGGCGGCGGTCACCGCGTGGATCTCGGAGAGCACGCGCGGGTCCTCGTGCGGCGCGGGCACCCCGCGGCCCTCCGCCAGCGCCAGCAGGTCCGTACCGGCGATCGTGTACGGCGCCGGGCCCGCCACGTCGACGACCACCGCGACGGCCTCCTCCTCCAGCGCGGAACGGCAGGCGTCGGCGGTGGTGACCGGCGTGGGCCGGGCCTCCGGCCGCCACCGGGCGAGCGCCTCGGTGCCGGTGAACGCGGGCAGCGCGCGCCGCCCGTCCCGACCGACCAGCAGCGGTACCGCGATCTCGGAGTTCTTCTCGCGGCGCGGGCCGGAGGGGGTGGTCTCCTCGTCGGTGGCGACCGCGGTGATCGGGACCAGCAGCCGCGCGCCGACCAGCGCGGCGAGCGCCTCGTGCGGGCCGGCCGCGCCGTACCGGCAGGCGGCGAGCACGGCGAGCAGCCGCGGGTCGGCGGAGCCGTCGTCGCCTCCGAACCGCTCCGCGAAGCCGGGGCCGATGATGCGCGGTCGGGTCACGCCACGAGCCTAGTGTCCCTACGCCGCCGGCCGGTTCGGCGCCGTACGTGGACGGGAACCCCAGGTGACGGGCGGGAGAACAGGTCACCACGGGCGCCCGGGAGGGACATTCGGGATGTTCCGATCGGCGGCCGGGGCGGGCACAAGGGCACTAGGATCGGCGGGTGCATACGGGGAGTAGTGGGGCACAAGGCCCCGAATTCGTTGAGGTACGTGTCACGGCGGGGTCCCGGGAAGAGGCCGACGAGCTGGCGCTGGAGGCCATCGACCAGCACGTCGCCGCCTGCGTCCAGGTGCTCGGCCCGATCAGTACGACGTATCGGTGGGAGGGCACGGTCGAACGCTCGGAGGAATGGCTGCTGCTGATGAAGACCAGCACGGCCGGCTACCCCGAGCTGGAGCGGCTGATCGCGGAACGCCACTCCTACGACGAGCCGGAGATCCTCGCGGTGCCCGTCGTGCTCGGCGCCACCGGCTACCTGGACTGGCTCCGCGCCGAGACCACCGCCTGAGCAGGGGGCGCGTTGAGGCGGCGCAGCGCGACGAGGCCGGGGGGCAGGTTCCACTCGAGCTCGGTGATCGCTCCGTTGCCGACCACGGGAAAACGCCGCCGGTAGTCGCGGAGCTCGATTCCGAGCACCGTGCAGAGCACCAGCCGCAGCAACGTGCCGTGCGCCACGACGAGTACGCGCCCGCCGGTTCCGGCCTCCCGTGCCAGGTCGTCGAGCCCCGCCACGGCGCGGCGCGCTGCGGCCTGCGGCGGCTCGGCCCCGGGGAACGGGTGCCGTACGGGATCCTCGGCGAACCCGGCGGCCGCCGCGGGGTCACGGTCCCGCAGCTCCTCCAGAGTGAGCCCCTCCGCGACGCCGAAGTCCTGCTCGCGCAGCCGGTCGTCGAGGCGGAGCGGCACGCCGGCGGCGGTGGCCGCGGGCTCGGCGGTGTCCACGGCACGGTGCAGCGGGGAGGCGGCGACGAGGTCGAGCTCGGCGCCGGTGGCCCAGTCGGCGAGCGCCCGCGCCTGCCGCAGCCCCTCGGCGTCGAGGTCGACGTCGCTGCTGCCGGCGTAGCGCTTGCCCAGATGCCAGATCGTCTGCCCGTGCCGGACGAAGAACAGTCGCGCCCCCATCCACCCTCCCTGTCGTTCACGAGAGGACATGCCCTCACGCGCGCCGCACTATCCTGCCGAGCCCCGCGGGGCTCGGCAGGCGAGGGTTCAGTGGCGGGTCGCGGGGGCCGCGGGGAGGGCGCGCAGATGGTCGGCAAGGATCACGGCGATCTCTCCGAGGGTCTGCGACTGCTCCTCGCTGAGCAGGTCGAACAGGTGCCGCCGTACGCCCTCGACGTGCACCGGGGCCACCTTGACCAGCAGTTCGTAGCCCTGGCCGGTGAGCACGGCGAAGGCGCCGCGCCGGTCGGTCTCGCAGGTCTCGCGGGCGACGAGCCCCTCCTTCTCCAGACGGGTGATCTGGTGGGAGAGGCGGCTCTTGGAGACGAGCACGGTTTCGGCGAGAGTATGCATACGCAGACGGCGGTCTTCGGCCTCCGACAGGTGCGCGAGGACCGCGTACTCGATCAACGACAGCCCCGAGGCGTGCTGGATCTCACGGTCCAGCCGGTCGGTGAGCAGAGAGGTGGCGTCCAGGAAGGCGCGCCAGGTCACCTGCTCGTCGCCGTCCAGCCAGCGGGGGGTGGTCATGCCACTAGTCTAACGGCCCGAGGAAGATATTTGAAACTTCAACTGTTCTCTACTAGTGTCCGTGGTTGAGAGTTCAACCAAGTCTAGAATTCCAGGGGAGAGCACACGATGACGACCGCGACGGACCTCGGCCTGGTGCCCGGCACGTACACGATCGACCCGGCACACAGCGAGATCGGCTTCACCGTCCGGCACATGATGGTGAGCAAGGTGCGGGGCCGGTTCGGCACGTTCGAGGGCACCCTGAACATCGCGGAGAACCCGCTCGACTCCACGGTCACCGCGGAGATCGACATGTCCTCGATCAACACCGGCCAGGAGCAGCGCGACGAGCACATCCGCTCCAACGACTTCTTCTCCGTCGCCGAGCACCCGAAGATGACCTTCCGGTCCACCGGCATCCGCCCGGACGGCGACGGGTTCCTTCTCGACGGCGAGCTGACCATCAAGGGCGACACCCGCCCGGTCACTCTCGAGCTGGAGTTCGAGGGCTCCACCAAGGACCCGATGGGCTTCACCCGCGTGGGCTTCAGCGCCGAGGGTGAGATCAGCCGTTCGGAGTTCGGCGTGGACATCCAGATGCCGATGGACGGCGGCGGTGTCGTCGTCGGCGACAAGATCAAGCTCGACCTCGCCGTGGAGGCCACGCTCAACCAGGAGTGACCCGCCCGGCGGCACGCCCCAGGCACCCCGTCACGGCCGAAGGCCCCGGACCGCGCGATCCCGCCGCGCGCCCGGGGTCTTCGCGTGATCGGGTGTCGATGCTGGTCAGCGAGGTTGGCCAATAGCGCGACCTGGGCATGAATGCCCGACATGGGGGTCATTCGGAGGGGGAACCGGGCATGGCCCAGCCCGATTCTGACGTCCCTGCTGCTGATCGGGTTCGCCGTGTCGCTGTTCGCGTTGCTGGCGCCGGGCCTCGTAATGGCGGACGACGGATGCCTCGGCCCCGGTGAGCCGCCGTTCGGCTGCACCGCGCGCGGACGGACCCTCGCGCTCGCCGTCCCCGTCTTCGGCTCCATCCTGATCGTCGCCGCAACGCTGCTCGCGGCCTGGCTCGGCCCGCCCGCGCGGCGGCACCGCCGCCTGCTGGCCGGCTTCGCCGGCGTCTTCGCCGTCCAGTTCCTCGGCCTGCTGGTCGCCGCGCTCTGACCTGGACGCGGCGAGGGCGCCGCGGAGCGATCTCCGCGGCGCCCTCGTACGACCTCGGGCCGTCAGCCCTTCTCGTCGTAGTACTGCTTCGCGCCCGGGTGCAGCTGCATCGGGGCGATCTCCTGGGCCTTCTTCACGTCCAGGTTCTTGGCCTCCGGATGCACCCGCACCAGATCCGCCTTGTGGTCGAAGAACAGCGCGGTGAGCTGCTTGGCCAGCTCCGGCTCCATGCTGGAGTTGACGACCACGAAGTTCGGCACGATCACCGTCTGCACGTCCTCGGGCAGCCCGTACGCCGACCCGTCGACCGTGGCCTCGCGGTAGATGTCGCCGTACTGCGCCCGCAGCTTCTCCAGCACCGGCGTGGTGTCGACCAGCCGGGTGCCCTTCTTCGTGCTGGTCAGGTCGGTGATACCGGCCGTTGGCACGCCACCGGACCAGAAGAAGGCGTCGACCGTACCGTCCTTGGCGGCCTGGACGGACTCGTTGATGCCAAGCTGCTGCGGGGTGATGTCCGTCTTCGGGTTGAGCCCCGCGGCGGTCAGCATGCGGTTGGCGATGACCTGGGTGCCGGAGTTGGGCGCGCCGATGCCGACCCGCTTGCCCTTCAGGTCCGACATCTTCGTGATGCCGGAGCCCTCGGCCGCGACGAGGTGGGTGTAGTTGTCGTACACCCAGGCCAGCGCCTGGAGCGGCTGCTTGCCCTGGAAGCTCTCCTTGCCCTGGATCGCGTCCGAGGCGGTGTCGCCGAGGGTGAACGCGATGTCCGCGTCACCGGAGGCGACGAGCTTGAGGTTCTCCACCGAGCCGGAGGTGACCGACGCGGTGGCCGCGGTGTTGTCGATGTTGTCGGTGATCAGCTTGGCGTAGCCGCCGCCGTACACGTAGTAGACGCCGGTGGTGCCTCCGGTCGCGATGGACAGCCGGGTGCCCCCGGCGCCTCCACCGCCACCGCAGGCGGAGAGGGCCAGCATCCCGGCAAGGGCCAGCGACAGCACACGCTTCATGATTGTGCTCTCTTTCGCAGAAGGTTGAACACCACCGCCACCGCGAGCGCGGTCAAGCCGATCATGATCGGTACGGGGGTGAGGAACAACAGCGCGACCGCGGCGATCGCGGCCAGCAATCGTTCGGGCACCCCGGCAGGGCCGAGGAGCCAGCCGCCCGTGGCCACCGCGAGCGCGGCGACGGCGACCGCGGAGACGGCCGTGGCCAGCAGGATCTCCCCGATCGATCCCTGGGCGAGCAGCGCCGAGCCGTCGGGCGTGAGCACGAAGGCGAACGGCACGAGGAAGGCCGGCAGTGTGTACCGCCAGGTCATCATCATGGTCTTGAAGGTGTGCCCGCCGGTGATCGCCGCGGCCGCCACCGACGACAGCGCTGTCGGCGGGCTGACCTCGGACAATACCGCGTAGTAGAAGATGAACATGTACGCCTCGGCGGGCGACACGCCGAGATGCGTGAGCGCCGGGCCGATGATCACCGCCGCGATGATGAACGAGGCCGTGACCGGCACCGCCAGGCCGAGCACCAGCACCGCGACGGCCGCGTACACGGCGGCGAGCACCAGGCTGCCGCCGGCCGCGTCCACCACCAGGGCGTTGAACTGGCGCCCGGTGTCGGCGAGCGTGATCGTGCCGACCACGATGCCGGCCAGCGCACAGACCGCGGTGACCGGCAGCACGCCGAGCGTGCCCGCGGCCAGCGCCCGGCCGATCCGCCGGGGCGACATCCGGTGCTGCTTGTCCAGGAAGGACAGCAGGAACGCCGCCCCGGTGGCCAGCGCCACGGCTTGGAACGGCGAGCGCCCGATCGCCATCAGCACCACGATCAGCACCAGCGAGCTGAAGTGGTACCCGAAGCGGAGCAGCAGGTGCAGGAACGGCGGCGCGTCGATGGCCACCGACCTGGTCTTGAACCGGCGCGCGTCGATCTCGATGGACAGCAGGATGCCCAGGTAGTACAGCAGCGTCGGGATGATCGCGTACACCAGCACGGTCAGGTAGCTGACCTCGAGGTACTCCGCGATGATGAACGCGGCCGCGCCCAGCGTCGGCGGCGAGAGGATCGCGCCGATGCCCGCCGCCGCGAGCACGCCGCCGCCCTGGACCGGCGGGTAGCCGGCGCGGCGCAGCATCGGCCAGGACACGGTGCCCAGGCTGACCGTGGTGGCCACGCCGGAGCCGGAGACCGTGCCGAGCAGGAAGCCCGCCATCGTGACCGTACGGCCCGGGGCCGTACGCGACCGGCGGAACGCCGCGAAGCTGATGTCCAGGAAGAACCTGCTCGCCCCGGAGAACTCCAGCACCGCGCCGTAGATCGTGAACAGCACGATGTACGTGGCCGCGACGTCCATCGGGACGCCGAAGTAGCCCTCGGTGCCCATGTAGAGCTGGGAGATGATCCGGTCAAGGTCGAAGCCCTTGTGCCCGATCGGCCAGTACAGCGGGAGAAGGCCGCCGTAGTAGGCGTACGCCAGGAAGGCCAGGCAGATGACCGGCAGGATCCACCCGACCGTACGGCGGGTGGCCTCCAGCAGCAGCAGCGTGAGGGTCACGCCGGCGATGACGTCCAGCGTGGAGGGCTCCACCGCGCGCTGCACGAACTGCTCGAAGTCGATCACCGGGTAGATCAGCACGGCGAAGGACAGCGCGGCGAGCACCCAGTCCAGGACGTTCGGGCGGTCGCCCCTCCGTGCGGGCTCGGCGGGCGTGGCCGGCACCGCGGGGGGCACCGCGGGGGGCACCGCGGGGGGCGCCTCCGTCGTGGTGTCGGTCGCGGTGGCGGTCCCGCCGTTTCCAGTGCCGCCGGGCTCGGCCGCGGCGGGCGGCGCGCCGGGGCCGGCGGCTTTCGCCCGTTCCTCCGCCTCCGGGACGTCCGCGTCCGGCTGCGGCAGGGTGGGCTTGATCCTCTTGAGGAACGGCCGGTAGACGAGGAACACCAGCGGCAGCACGACCGCCAGGAACGTCATCCGGTATTGGAGCGTGGAGACCGGCTGGAACACCGCGTACAGGGCGTACACCGATACGGCGCCCGCCACGATGGCGACACCGGCCTTGACCCGTCCCGACAGTCGCCGGGCGGGCCGCTCCTCGTCGTATGCCTCAGCGAGCTCGGCCGCATCCCGGCCTGTCGCAGTCGTCATCGATTCGGGTTACCTATCTATAGCTCTGGGTCATTTCCTCCGGCCCCCGATTCCGGTTGAGGAACTTTACGAGTAGGCAACGCCCACGAAAAGATCCTCTTTGTCGCGAGGCTCACCTTAGGGGGCCGGATCCGGCGGCACCAGCCCGATGACCGGGCGTTTTCAGTGAATCGAGCCGTCCGGAACCCCCCCCGATACACCACGACGCCGATATACCGCGACCAGCCTCGGCATGGGTGGCGTGTCCCACAGCGCGGCGGCCCGTCACGGAGGGCCGTGCGTCGGCGACGTACGGTCCCCATGACTTGACGATGCGTGCCCGTTCCGCGTCAGGTCGGCCCGAAACGGCCATTCCGTGCGCGGTCTATCGTGTTCTGCAGCAGAATGCCGCCCATGTTCCTCACGGCCAGACGATTCAGGACAGCGCCGTGGTCCACAACGACGCCATGTCCGGAATCTTCCTGGTGCCCCGAACCATCCGGGCACCATGATGCGGGCATGCCCCCGCGAACGGTTAGGGGCCCCCTCAGGCCGGAGCCATCCGGCGGTGCCCGATGAACCGCATGCGTGTCGCGGTGATCGGCCGCGGTGCCGTGGGGTCGGTGGTCGCCCGCTCCCTCCGGGACGGGAACGTGCCGGGCGCGGAGCTCGCCGGGTTGCTCGCGCGCAGCGGCCCGTCCGGCCGGCCGGACACCGACGACCTCCCGCTGATCACCCTGCACGAGGCGCTGCGCGAGGCCGACCTCGTGGTGGAGTGCGCGAACCAGCAGGTCGTCAAGGATGTGGGGGCGCGCATCCTGACCGCGGGCACCGATCTCATGATCATCTCCGTGGGGGCGCTGGCCGACGACATGACCGCGACCGCGCTGCGCGCGGCCGGTCCCGGGCGGCTCTACGCCTCCTCCGGCGCCATCGGCGGGCTCGACGTGCTGCGCGCCGCCGCCCGCTGCGCGCCCTTCGAGCGGATCACCGTGACGATCACCAAGCAGCCGTACGCGCTGGTGCAGTCGTGGATGGACGCCCGCGAGGCGGCGCGGCTACGGGTCGCCACCGAGCCGATCGAGGTGTTCCGCGGCCCCGCCCGGGAGACCGCGGACCGCTTCCCCGAGTGCACGAACGTGGCCGCCGCGGTGGCGCTGGCCGTCGGCGACTGGGCGGTGGTCGAGGTCGTGATCATCGCCGACCCGGCGGCCCGGCCCTCGGTGCACGAGGTGGTCGCGGACGGGCTCGCGGGCACGTACCGGTTCGGCATCGTCAGCCGGCCGTCGCCGGAGCGGGAGTCGAGCAGCATGGTGACGCCGTACGCGGTGCTGTCCGCGATCAGCGACCTGACCGGGCGGGACTTCACGTTTCGCTGAGCCGGGGCGCTAGAGCGCGTCCAGGCCGGTGCGGGACCGTACGTCGACCGCGTCCACGGCGCCGCAGGCCACGGCGCGGCCGAGCTGGGCGACGAGGGCCCGTACGGTGGCGGGCTCGTCGAGCATGCCACCCGCGTCGTCGCGGCGCGACGTCCAGGCCCGTACGCGCTCGCAGGTGCGCTCGTAGCCGGTCAGGTGGAGGGCGTAGACCGCGGCGAAGCGGCTGGGCAGCTGCGCCCAGTGCAGATCCCAGCCCTGGTGGAAGCCGTGCCGCAGGGAGTGCCGTACGTGCCCGGCGTGCCGGCGCCAGGCCGCGTGCACGTCGGCCGTCGCGTCGGAGGCCGGCGCCACGTTCGTCGAGCCGTCCGACAGCCATACCCCGGTGCCGGCGAGCGCCACCTGCATGAGGTGCCGCGCGTGGTCGCAGGCCGGATGGTCGAGGCGCTGCTCGGCCGGGGGCAGGCCGAGGGCGGCGGTGTAGTCGAACACGCCGAAGTGCGCGGCGGAGAGCCGGCCGGCCGCGGCGCGCAGGATCCCGCGCAGGCCGTCCGTGCCGTGCAGGTCCAGCAGGGTCTCCGGCGTCTCCACCTGGGCCTCGAAGCGGATCGGCGGCAGGTCGTGGGCCTCCTCCAGCCGGGTGAGGACCTCCACCATTGCGCTCACGTGCCCGGGGTGCACGATCTTGGGGAAGGTGATCACGAAACCCTCGGGCAGGGCGCCCACCCGTTCGATCACGGCGGTGACGAAGCCATCCAGGGTACGGATGGCGCGGTCGTGCCGGCCGTCGGCGAAGGACTTCACCCGCAGGCCCCAGCGCGGCGGCAGCACGCCGAGGGCGTACGCGCCGGCGACCGCCTCGGCCGCCGCCGTGCAGTGCCGGTCCTCCTCGGCGTCGTCGCGCGTCCCGTAGCCGTCCTCGAAGTCGATGCGCAGGTCCTCCACCGGGAGCGTGGTGAGGCGCGCGGCGACCCGGCGCAGCACCTCGTCCGCGGGCGCGCCGGCGGGCAGCCCGAACGCCGCGCCGGGCTCCGCGCGGGCGTGCTCCTCGAGCAGGCGGAGCGCGGCGCGGCCCCAGTCGGCGGTGACGGTCGCGGTGAGCCGGTCCGCCGGCACGTACACGGTGTGCACCGGCTGGCCCGGCGGCGTCTCCCGCGCCAGGGTCGCCGCGTGCTCCCCCGCGTCGCGCTCGATGCGGTCCCGTACGTCGGTCAGGTCGCCCAAGACGAGCTTCATCGCAAACCCCCTGGGCGGGGATGATAGAGGTTCCGCCCGGCGCCCGGGCCCCGACGCGGCGGGCGCGTCAGGAGAGCCTGGCGATCCCCCAGTTGGTGGTCACGACCTCGCCCGGCTCCAGCACGATCACGTCCCGGCCCGCGGCGAACGCGTTGGGCGGGCAGGTCATCGGCTCGCACGCGACGCCGAGCCGGGCCACGCCCGGGCCGAGGGTGTCCCCGGTGAAGATCTCCACCCAGGGATAGGCCGTGTCCAGCCAGAGCCCGACCTCGGCGGAGCCGTACGCCAGCCGGACCCAGGCGCGATCGTCGTCGTCGCGGGTCAGGCCGGTGAACGCGTTGTCGATCCGGGTCGGCCCGAGGCGGCGCGGCACCCGCAGGTCGTGCTCGCCGCGGACCTCGTGCGGCATGCCGTGCGGGATCCCGCGGTCGTCCGTGGGCAGCCACTCCGCGGCCGGCACGGTCAGCGTGCAGTCGTCGATCGGCCGGCCGAGCGTGAGGTAGGGGTGCGCGCCGTTGCCGTACGGGACCGCGCCCGCGGCGGGATCGTCGCGGTCACCCGGGTTGCCCGCGGTGAGCGACGCGGTGAGGCCGTCGTCGCCGAGCGCGTAGCGCATCTCCAGGTCCAGCTGGAAGGGGTAGCCCGGCGCGCCCGCCAGCCGGTACGCGAGCGCGACCGCCGACTCCCCCTCCTCCACCACGTCCCAGTCCACCCAGCGGACCAGGCCGTGGATCGCGGTGTTGCGCTCCGGTTCGTTGATCTCCAGGTGGTACTCGGTGTCGCCGAAGAAGTACCGCCCCTTGTCGATCCGGTTCGGCCAGGGCGCCAGCACCTGCCCGGCGGCCCCCGGCGGCCGCTGACCGGCGGGATGCGTGAGGATGAGATCGCGCCCCTCGTAGGTGAGCTCGCGCAGCCCCGCCCCCCGCAGCGTCACCACGGCCCGGTAGCCGGCCGCGGCGATGGTGAACTCGGCCCCGGAGATCGTCGTCATACCGCCCTATCTATCCCCTGGGCCGCGCCGCCACACCGCCCCGCCCCGCGGTGGCGCGGCCTCCGGGTGCCGTAAAAGTTCCCCCTATGACTCACAGAACCTCCGTCGTATGGTGACGTTTGCCAACAAAAGACCATCAGCTTGGTGAATATCGCCCGCACTGTCGGAATCGGGGACAACGTTCGGTACGGGACCGGTGACACGACCGGGCCCCCGGTGGTAACGAATGACGGGCAGGCCCCGCCGCCGTCCCCACCCCGGATCCAGGGGCCCGCAGATGCGAAGGGTGACCCCCATGCACGCCGAACCGCGCTCCCCGGCCGCGCGGCGGCCCGGGACGAAGGCCGCCACGGCGGCCGCGTCACCGGGCCCTCCGACGACCGCCGCCCCCGGCCGGCCCGTCGGCCTCCCGGTCGCCGACATCCTGGGCCTCCATCCGCTGCGCGACGCGCGACTGGTCGCGGGCGAGGCGGGGACCGGCCGGGTCGTCCAGCGGCTCAACGTCCTGGAGGGGCCCGACATCCTGCCCTGGATCCGTCCCCGGCAGCTGCTGCTCACCACCGGCCTCCCGCTCAGGCAGTCGCCGCGGCCCGTCCCGCTGCTCCTCGGCGACCTGGACCGGCGCGGCGTCTCCGCGCTCGGCGTACGGATCGGCCGGCACCGCGACGTGCTCACACCCGAGGTGCTCCGCCGCGCGGACGCGCTCGGGCTGCCCGTCCTGCTGCTCCCGGAGGACCTGGGGTTCGACGAGATCCTCGGTCATGTGCTCGCGGAGATCCTCAACCGCCAGGCGGCGGTGCTCGCGCGGGCCGAGGAGACGCACCGCGGGCTGCTGCAGATCGTGCTCGGCGGCGGCGGGCTCGGCGAGCTCACCACGCAGGTCTCGGCGGTGCTCGGGGTGGCGGTCGCGGCCATCGACACCGACGGGCGGACGCTGGCCGGGGCCGGGCCGCCGGAGCAGCTCGCGGCGATGCGCCCGCCGCCCGGCCGGGACGGGCGCGCGCTGCCCGCGGCCCCGTACGTGACCGTGCCGGTCAGCGCGGACGGCGTACGGTTCGGGCGGCTGGTCGCCTACGACCACGGCACCCGGCTCGGCGACGGCGACGTGGCCATACTCGACCGGGCGGCCATCGTGGCGGCGCTCATCCTCACCAAGCAGGCCGCCGTCGCCGAGGTCGAGGGCAGGTACCGGTCCGACTTCCTGCGCGACGTGCTCGCCGGACGGGCCGGATCACCCGGCCGGGTGATCACGCACGGGGCCTCGTTCGGCTGGCGGCTGGACCGGCCCGCCGTGGTCATCGTGTCCGAGCTGGATCCTGTTCCGTGCCCGGACGGGGGCCCGGCCGAGCGGATGGCCGCGGGCGCGGCCGCCGAGCGGGTGGCCGCGGGCGACCCCGAGCGCCGGCGCCTGCAGGACCGGCTCGCCGCGGCGTGGATGGCGGCGCTGCGCCGGCAGGACCAGGGTGCGGCGGTCGCCGCGCTCGCGCACGAGGTGGTGGCGGTGGTCGGCGCCGAGGAGATCGACACCGTGCCCACGCTGGTCAAGGACGTGACTGCGGCGATGGACGGGCCGCGCGGGTTCACCACCGGGGTGAGCCGCGCCGTCTCCGGGCCGGGCGGGCTGCCGGCCGGGTACGACCAGGCCCGCAAGGCGGTCCGGGTGGGCCGGCAGTTGCACGGGCCCGGGGCGCTGGCGCACTTCGACAAGCTCGGCGTGTACCGGCTGCTCTCCCAGGTGCCGGACACCGAGGAGCTGCACGCCTTCGTTCAGGAGGTGCTCGGGCCGCTCGCCGCCGACGACGACGCCGAGCACGTCGACCTCCGGCACACGCTGCAGGTGCTGCTGGAGACGAACCTCAACGTCGCGGAGACCGCGCGGCGGCTGCACTTCCACTACAACACGCTGCGTTACCGCATCGGCAAGCTGGAACGCCTCCTGGGCCCGTTCACCGACGACGCCCACCTCCGCCTCAACCTCACCCTCGCCCTGCACGTCCTGAAGATGCGCGGCATCTGACCGGAGCTCGCCCATTCCGCGGCGGGCTGTCATCTTCTACGCAGGGTGATGGACGAGTATCTGGCCGGCATCGCCGCCACCACCGGCGGCCTGTACGAGGCCCTGCTCGCACCCGAGGTGGACGACGCCCTGCTGGACGGGGCGGGCGGCATCCTCGCCGCGCTCGCCCTGCGCGGGCCCGCCGAGGACATGACCGACTATCCGGACGCCGTACCGGCGCTGCATCGCCTCGGCGAGCTGCTGAAGGCGGCGGACCCCACCCTGGACCGGCTGTCCGACCTGCTCACCCTGGTGGAGTTCGTGCGGCGCGGGGACTCCGAGGAGGGGGCGCCCGGGATGCGGTGGCCGAAGGGTGAGCCCGGCCGGCTACGCGACCGGTACGAGCGCCTGGTCGCGCTCCCCCGCTGGCGGGAGGTCGTGCGCGCGCACCTCGCCGCGCCGGTCGGGCCGCTCGGGTTCAACCACGCGCTGCGCTGCGCGGGGCTGCTCGGCGTGCCCGCGCTGGACCGGGCCAGGGAGTATCTGGCGCTCCACCCGGACGCCGAGTACGTCCGCCGGTGGATCGGCCGGGAGGAGCCCGGCCCCGGCGGGTGACCGGCCCGCGCCTGCGCGGGCCGCCGGTGGCTCAGCCGTGTTCGGTCTCGATGCGGGCCAGGTCCTCCGGCGTGTCGACGTCGTCGGGGGACCCGGTCCCGTCGGCCGGGACCTCGGTGACGAGCTCGGGATGGGCCTGCAGGAAGGCCCGGGCGCCGACGTCGCCCTCCGCGAGCTCGGCGACGGCGGGCCAGTGCTCGCGGGCCAGCAGGACCGGGTTGCGGCGCCGCCCGCCGTACGTCGCCACGGCGACCTCGGCGCCGTCCTCCCAGGCCCGGGCGAGCCGCCGCACGGCCTCCGCGCCGACCAGCGGCTGGTCGACGAGCCCCACCACGACGGCGCGCGACTCCGGCGGCAGCGCGGCGAGCCCGGTGCGCAGCGAGGAACCCATCCCGGTGCGCCAGTCCGGGTTGTGCACCACGACGGCCCCAAGCGGCTGCACGTCGGCCGCCCCGGTGACCACGACGACGGGGCGGCAGCCGCCCTCCCGCAACAGGCGCAGCCCCCGGTCCAGCAAGGACTCTCCACCGAACGTGACGAGCGCCTTGGGCTCGCCCATGCGGGTCCCCGCGCCCGCGGCGAGCAGCAGTCCAGCGATGGGGTGGTCCATCCCGGGAGCTTAGTACGCACCCGGGCGCGCGGCCTGTGCCAAGGTTGACGGCATGTCGCCGATCTCGCGTGCCGTCCGGGCCTTCCGTGGCGCCCGCGGCGTGCGGGCCGTCATCGCGGCGTGTCTGCTGGCGGCGGTCGCCGGCTGCGTGCCGTTCCTCGGCGACGAGGAGCAGGAGCGGGACCCGTGGTCGTCGGCCGGGGTGGACGAGCCGCGGATCGACTCCCGGAGCACGGGCGGCCGGACCGTGGTGACCGTACGGGCGGAGACCACGCTCCCCCTGGAGGACCGCGACAACCAGGAGGGCTTCGCCGAACGCGCGGCGAAGATCGCGTGGCGCTCCCACCTGGGCCGGATGGACACCCTGGAGATCACCGCGGGCCAGCAGGGCCACCCGGAGCGCGCCCGGACGCGTACGTGGCCGCGCGCGGAGCTGGGGAAGGCGTTCGGCCCACGGCTGGCCGGCCTCGATGCCGGCGACGAGGCGGCGCTCCGGCAGCAGCTGCCCGCCGCGGACGGCGCCTACTCCGGCCGCAAGGCGGACCGGGTGGGCCGGGGCGACGCGATCCTGCGCGAGCTGCTCCGCACGACCGCGAGGGAACGCCTCGGCGCCGAGCCGCGCCTGCCGGAGACCGAGCCGGAGGAGTGCTACGGCGGCCTCTCCGGCGCCGATCCCACCGGCGAGTTCCGTACCGACGCGGAGGCCGAGATGCCACGGCCGCGCGGCGCGCATCCGCTGGCGTCGCTGCTCGCGACCGCGGACCAGTGGTCCCGGCTCGGCCTCGACGTGGACCGCTCCGGCCTGTTCCTCGGCAACGAGGACACGATCCGGGCCGAGCTGCCCGGCGTGGGCCGCGCCGCGCTGGAGGACCTCCCCGCCCGCGGCGACCGGAAGGCCGCCCTCCAGCTCTCCTACGCCACCGACTGCCTCAAGCCCTGACCGCTGGCCGAGGCACGGCGCGGCGCCGCCTCGAAGGCGGACCGCCCAGGGACGGTCAGCCCGACGTCATCGGCTCGCCGTGGATACGCCCGCTCGACTCGGTGAGGGGCCGCCCGGACCCGCCCCAGCGCAGCTGGATGAGCTCGGCCGCGATCGACACCGCTGTCTCCTCCGGCGTACGGGCCCCGAGGTCGAGCCCGATCGGCGACCGCAACCGGGACAGCTCGGACTCGGTCAGCCCCGCCTCCCGCAGCCGCTGCATGCGGTCGTCGTGCGTCCGCCGGCTGCCCATCGCCCCCACGTACCCGGCGGGCGTCCGCAGCGCGACCTCCAGCAGCGGCACGTCGAACTTGGGGTCGTGGGTGAGCACCGCGATCGCGGTCCGCTCGTCCACCTCGGACGCGTTCTCGGTGAGGTACGCGTGCGGCCACTTCACGACCACCTCGTCCGCCTCGGGGAAGCGCTTCTCGGTGGCGAAGACGGGCCGCGCGTCGCAGACCGTGACGTGGTACCCGAGGAACCGGCCGACCCGCGCGACCGCGGCGGCGAAGTCGATGGCGCCGAACACCAGCAGCCGCGGCGGCGGCGCGAACGACTGCACGAACACGGTGAGGTCGGACATCCGCCGCTCGCCGTCCGCCCCGTAGTGCCGCTCCCCCGTCAGCCCCTGGGCCAGCATGCCGCGGGCGTCGTCGTCCACGGCCGCGTCCAGCCGCTTGCCGCCGAGCGAACCGGAGGCCCGGTCCTTCCAGATCACCCGGCGCGCGCCGATCCGCCCCGGCCCGGAGATCACCGTCGCCACGGTGACCGGCTCGCGCCGCTCGATCGACGCGGCGACCTCCCCCAGCTCGGGGTACCGCTCGGCATCGATCGGCTCCACGAAGATGTAGAGCGTCCCACCACAGGTCAGGCCCACGGCGAACGCGTCGCCGTCCGCGACGCCGTACTTCTGCAGCGCGGGCGTGCCGGAGGCCATGACCTCCTGGGCGAGCTCGTACACGGCACCCTCGACGCAGCCGCCGGAGACGCTGCCGACGACCTCCCCGTCCGCCGAGACCGCCATGGCCGCACCCGGCTCCCGGGGCGCGCTGCTGAACGTGCTGACCACGGTCGCCAGCCCGAAGCTCTCACCTTCGGCGAACCATTTCGTGATGGGGGACAAGATGTCACGCACGGCGGTCTCCTCCGATCACCCGAGCAAGCTCCTCCAGCGCCGCCAGGCTGTGCCCGGCCACGAACGCGTCAACGTACGGAAGGGCCGCCCGCATGCCCGCGGTGAGCGGACGGTACCCGGGCTGCGCCTTGTGCGGGTTGGCCCAGACGACCGAGTGCGCCAGCCGGGACAGCCGCCGCATCTGCTCGCCGAGCAGCGTGGCGTCGCCGCGCTCCCAGCCGTCCGAGCAGATCACCACGATCGCGCCACGGGCCATCCCGCGCTGCCCCCACATGTCGAGGAATTCCTTCAGCTCCTCGCCGAGCCGGGTGCCGCCGCTCCAGTCCGGGATGGCGGCGGCCGCGGCGGTCATCGCGCCGTCCGCGTCGCGGATCCGCAGCTCCCGGGTGAGCCGGGTGAGCCGGGTGCCGGTGCTGAACGCCTCGGCGTGCCGGGGCCGGGCCCGGACCACGGCGTGCGCGAACCGGAGCAGCGCGTCCGCGTACGGGGCCATCGAGCCGCTCACGTCCACGATCAGCACGGTCCGCCGGGGCCGCCGCCGGGGCCGCCGGCGGAGCAGCCGGGACGGCTCGCCGCCGCGGCGCAGCATCTCGCGGATCGTCCGGTACGGGTCCAGCCGGCCCTGCGGCGCGGGCCGCAGCCGCCGCGAACGGCGCTGCGGCGGGTCGGTGTCCAGCAGCGTGATCAGCCGCCGTACCTCGGCGCGCTCGGCCTCGCGCAGCCGGGACACGTCGCGGAAGCGGAGCACCTCGGCGGGGCTCGCCGCGGCGGGCCGGTGCTCGCCGCCGCTGGGATCGCCCTCGACCACGTCCGGGACGGAGACGAGCCGGGGCATCCGTACCGGCGGCGGCGCGGGGCGCGGGGGCGGCGGGGTGAAGCCGGAGAAGTACGCGGCGAAGCAGCGGTCGTAGCGGACCAGGTCGTCCGGGCCGGAGCAGAGCGTGAGCCGGCCGGAGTGATAGACGTCGCGCGGGTTCCGTACGTCGAGGTGGCCGAGCGCGCCGAGCCACGCGTGCACCCGGTCGGGCGTGGCGGAGACCCCGGCGGCGCGCAGCGTGCGGGCGAAGCCGACCAGGGTGCCGACCGGGTCACGGGGCGGCCCGCCGGTTGCCTCGCGCGGGCGCACGGTCAGCCTCCCGCGGCGGCGCCGGAGCCGTTCAGCAGGGCGGCGAGCCCGGCGTCGAGCACCCGGGCCTGGTCCTCGCGGTACTTCAGCACCGCGCCGAGGGTGGCGGCGGCGAGGTCCGGGTCCAGCCGGCGGGCGCCGAGCGCGGCCAGCGCCTCCGCCCAGTCCAGGCTCTCCGCGACGCCCGGCGGCTTCAGCAGGTCGTAGGAGTCGCCGCGGAGGCGCTGGGTGGCGCCGGCGACGTCCCGGGCCAGTCGCTCGGTGACGGCGGGCAGCCGACGGCGCAGGATGGCGACCTCGCGGTCGAAGCCGGGGTGCTCGAGCCAGTGGTAGAGGCAGCGGCGCTTCAGCGCGTCGTGCACCTCGCGGGTCCGGTTGGAGGTGACCACGACGAGCGGCGGTGTGGCGGCGGTGATCGTGCCGAGCTCCGGGATGGAGATCGTGAAGTCCGAGAGGACCTCCAGCAGGAACGCCTCGAACTCGTCGTCCGCGCGGTCGATCTCGTCCACCAGCAGCACCGCCGGCCGGTCCTCCACGGAGGTCTCCAGGGCCCGCAGCAGTGGGCGCGCGACGAGGAAGCGGCGGTCGTACAGCTCCGACTCCAGGGTCGAGACGTCGGTGACGCCGGCGGCCTCGGCGGCGCGCAGATGCAGGAGCTGGCGGGGGAAGTCCCAGTCGTACAGGGCCTGCGCCGAGTCGATGCCCTCGTAGCACTGCAGCCGGATCAGCGGCACGTCGAGGATCCGCGCGAGCGCCTTGGCCAGCTCGGTCTTGCCGACGCCGGCCTCGCCCTCGAGGAACAGCGGGCGGCGCATCCGCAGCGCGAGGAAGGCGGCCGTGGACAGGGCCTCGTCGGCCAGATAGTCGTGCCGCCCGAGCAGGCCGGACAGATCGCCCGGGGAGGCGACGTCGGCAGGCAGGGGGATGCTGCTGTGGGTCACCCCTCCAGGCTACGCGCCGGCCGCGGAAATGCCCCGGCGGGTCGTGATCATGGGGCCGCCGGTCAGGCCGCGCGCGTGCGGCGCAGCAGCCAGACCAGGCTCGGCCTTGGTGCGGAATCCGAGGTTGGTGATGAAGATCCCGGAGCGGTGCTGCCAGGGCTTGAGCGCGTCCTCGGCGAGTCAGCGGCGCACGGTGGAGGCTGACATGAACGTGGCGATGCCGCGCTGCATGGCCTCGCGGGCCAGTTCCGGGCATGACCAGCGCGCCAGTGGCAC
>WHSL01000123.1 GCA_009380095.1 Streptosporangiales bacterium
AAGTGACGGCGCTGCGCCGCCGCGACATCGACCTAGAGGCCGCGACCGTGCAGGTACGCGTGGCCTACGCCGAGCGCCCCACGGGAGAGATGCTGCTCGGGCCGCCGAAGTCCGACGCGGGGGTACGTGAGGTCGGCATCCCACGCGCGATCCTCCCGGCCGTCCGTGGGCACCTGGACACGTTCGTTAAACCCGAGCCTGACGCGATCGTGTTTCCCGGCCCCAAGGGCGGACCGATGCGCCGGAGCGGCTTCAACAAGCTCTCGGCATGGGTCCACGTGGTTCGCGCGATGGGGCTCCCCGGGCTCCACGTCCGCGATCTCCGGCACACGGGCAACACGTTCGCGGCCGAGAGCGGCGCTGCCCTCCGCGACCTCATGGCGCGACTCGGGCAGTCCAGCACGCGGGCCGCGATCATCTACCAACACCGGTCGCAGGGGCCGACCAGCGCATCACGCAAGCCATCAAACGACCTTGTCTCAGCCGTCCGCAAAGACCGCGAAGAGGGCGACGACGGGGCCGCTGGAGCGCTCGTTCCGGCCGCCTAGTCATGCACGAATCATGCACCTAGGGCGCCTGCGCCTGAGATGACGAAAGGCCCGGGTCGGCGGTGTATCGCTGACCTGGGCCTTTGGATGCGAGCGGATGACGGGAATCGAACCCGCGTTATCAGCTTGGGAAGTGTGATCACCAGCGAAGACGCCCCGCCTCAGGCAGGAAGACGACTGTCCGTGAGTGACCCCTACACCCCTTGATACACCCCTCTTTGAGGCACGCCGGGGGCACGCAAGGGCTGGCCGGCGGGACTCAGGCGCGGGCCGTTGAACACGTCGGGCAAGGGCCCATGATGAGCTTGCTCGGGCTGCGAATGTCCCCCACGTTCACGACCTCACCGGTTCCGAAGCACGTTGGACACGCGGGCGACTGGGCTCGAACCTCTTCCCACAGCGGCGATGCGTCGGTGTAGGGGTTGAATTCACGGACCTCATCATCGCGCTCGGCAGGTTCGTTGTCGCCGCCAACCTCGCCAGTGCCATGGCACAGCTCGCAGAGGAAACGCAGCTCGCCTAGAACGTGCTCGCCGTTCCCGTCGCACTCAGGACACGTGATCGGATCCGTCATGCGACCATGCCCGTCCCGTTGCACTTGGAGCAGGAGCGCCGCTCAACCTTGCCGTTCGTCCCGACCTCGATGTACCCCTTGCCCTTGCAGAGCGAACAAACAACAGGCTGCCTGTGCTTTCCGCCCATGGCCACGCCTCCGCCTCAGCGACTTCGCCCCATCCCCCATGGTCGCGCATGCAGCGGCCTCTGGAAAGAGCCGCCGGGGCAGGGGCCGCCCACCGCCTAACGACTCAGCCGAGTCGCGGACCGCGGGCGCGGGGCTTCGCCAGCCTCGGGTCATCAGCCCCCATCCCAGGATGCGGATTCCTAGGCCCGGACGACCACGGCCGTTGCGTCGTCCGACCTCTTGTAACGCGGCCACCGACGACCCTCCGGGTCCTCGTCTTCGAGGGTGCGCACTTGATGTAGTGCGTGGTCGGGACCCCGGTTCTGCAGTTCGTCGTACAGCGCTTGCCAGGTCAGTGATTCGTACAGGTCCACGATGCGGGAGACGCCGTCGGAGAGCAGGGCGGCCCCGCGGAACTCGAGTCGAGGGAAGCTCCCCACGTACGCGTGCGCTGCTGCGCTGGGATCGTTCTGGGCGACCCAATAGCCGCCGGGTTGGTTTCGTACCTGGCGTTGGCGGTCGATCATGTGCTGCAGCTTGGCCTCGCGTTCCCGGCTCCCGAGGCGATGCCGCAGCGCTTCCGCGTGCTCGTCGGCGACCATCTGATCGACGCGGGTATCCGTGATGACGTGGAGGTCTTCCGTCGTCTCGACCATCACCATGGAGTCGGCCAGAACGAGGTAATCCACTGTGTCGTCGGTGATGCGGACCATGGCGACGGTTGTGGATGGCGTTCCGGGGTGTTCCAGGTCGCAGCTTGCCCGGTGGGAGTCGGCCACCAAGCCGATTGCGGAGGCCAGTGCGGCGGTCAGGGGCACGCTCGGCTCAGCGGCGGCTGCGATCAGATGGCTACCCAGGCTTCGGACGAACCACGGTGTCCCGTGAACGCAGCCGGTATCACCTGCGGGGGCGCTTAGTCCGTCGAGCACGACCGCGGACTGCAGCGTCGCCCCCATCCAGTCCTCGTTGGGGGTGTCGGGCTTGCCGGGCAGGGAACCGCCGGCCATGTTCATGCGGTGACCTCAGGGCGGTAGAAGGGGGTGACGCGGTTGGACTCCGTGACCTTGCCGGTCTCCGGGTCGTACCGGCATTCCACGATGCAGCTGAAGCGCTGGGTCTTGACCTGCTTGTACGCGTCGGCCATGTGGTGGTCGAGGAAGTGAGCGACCCCGGCCGCGCCGACCGCGTGAATGCCGGCGATGTAGAGGAAGCTCCCCTTCGCGTCCGGCCGCGGTAGCCGTCCGAGGTACGCGAAGTCTCCCGGCGTGCCGGCATCGGATGGCGAACGGAACGTCTTGCCGGCGGTGCGGTCCTCGAGGTACCAGCCGTCGTCGTCGTCGTTGCCGAACGCTACGTGCGGGTCGGACGCGAGGATCTGCGCGACGAGCGGTGACAGTCGCGGACCGCAGATCACCACGAGGTTGTCCCTGTTCAGATCCACCAAACCGGGCGGCTTGATCAGTTCGCTCTCTGCGTCGAGCTGGACCGTACGGGCCAGCTCCGAGAGCGCCTCGAATGCGGCCAGGTCCTCTATGGCGACGACCGGCCCGGCCTTGCCGCTGTCCTTGGCCGCCTCGGTCTTCATACCGAGCGCGACGGTCAGCTTGCCTCGCCCGAGGAACGCGCGCTCAGGCCGGGGGCCTTGCTTCAGGAGCTGCCCGACTCGCGACCGCGACATCCCGATCAGCTTCCCGACGTCGGACTGACTCATGCCGCGCTCAAGCATCTGCTCTACGGCCTCTCGCCGGACCCGGGAAAGCTCGACAACCGCGGCCTGGTGGTCCGCCAGGAGCTCACTCGCACGCTGAGCCTTCGTGATCGGGTCGGCCAGCTCAGCCACGGCCTGAACTGCAGGTTCCATCGAGGAGTCCCTTCGGTAGAGGGGGGTTGCAACTCTACCAAGGCGAGGGGGCTTGACAAAAAGTTGGAGCTCCGCATAGGTTCCTCCTTGAACGCGCAACCCCCCTCTACAGGTTCCACACAAGGGGGGTTGCGACAACTGGAGTAGGTGTCCGCGCTCCTGGGTTGAGCGAGACCGGTGTCCCCCTGCTGGGGGTCTGGCCATGAGGGTCTCTGGGGGTTGTGGGGCTTCTTCGGTGCTTGTGTTGCCTGTCCCGTGCAGGCTGGGCCGGTCGGTCTGGGCTGTGCGGGGTGGGGAGGGCAAGCCGAGCTGATGAGGGGATCTGGGCGATGCAGCACAACGGTCAGCCGCGACTGTTCGCGAGTGAGATGCGGCCGGATTCGATCACGATCGACGCGGATGGGCTGGCCACGGTGTCGTGTCCGCGTTGTGGGCGGTGGAGCTTTCTGCGTAAGGGGATGGTGGAGCCGCACAAGGCGCCGCGCTGGGTGCGGCGCACGGACGCCGCGGAGCTGCGGGAGCGCCGCTGTTTCGGCGCCGGTCAGCGGGTGACGGTGGATCTCACTTCGGAGGAGTGGGAGGCACGTCGCCGCGCGTGGCTGGCCAGTGACGCGTACGTGGAGGTGCTGGCGTCGGCGGAGTCGCGCCGCGGTTCGCGGGTGCACTTGACGGGGAAGGCGCCGGTGCTGCCGGCGGTGTCTCAGATCGCGGCGGCTCGCGCCGCCTGATCACGTTCCTGTTCTTGCCCCGGCCAGGGAGTTCCTGGCCGGGGCTTCTGTCGTGTCTGACCTGTTGTTTCGAGAAGGGATCTGCTGATGATGACCGCTTTGGAGCTGGCCCGGGTTGCTGCCCGTGTGCGGGCGGCGCGGGACGCCGCTGGACTGTTCGAGCTGGCGAACCGGCTGGTGAAGGAGGTAGCGGCACAGCGGGACGCGATGCTGATGCTGCGCCAGCGATACGACTCGCTGCTGGCTGCGGCGCAGGCGACGGTGGCCGCCGATATGGACGCCGGCCCTGCCACGCTGCAGCCCCTCACCGATGAGCTCGACAGCTGCGGGCTGATGCCCGGGCCGGGCGCCTGCCCGATCGAGATCCTCGCCGCTGCGCCGCGCAGCCCTGCCGACGTGGCGGCCTGACAGCCGTTCTTCGGCGGCGCGGATCCCGCCCAGCCCTGCACTTTCGGGGGGTGGGCGCGGGTCCGGGGCGCCGAATCCCCGGCCCCTCTCAAAGCAGTTGCCCCCAGGGCGCGTGTGCTTGGTGTACCCAGCGCCCTGGGGGCTTCCTCACGGATGAGGAGGTTCCAGCATGACGCAGTCCCGTACGGGGCGCCAGACGCCCCGGCCGGACCAGCCGCAGCAGCCCACCATTCCGCTGCAGAGCTGCAGGTGCGGCTACCACGGCACGGCACCGTGCCCGAAGCACGGGCGGTGATCCCCCGTGGGGTGGATCACCCGGACCGGTGAGGAACGGACCTCAACGGTCGGCAGCGCTGAAGCGCCGTCCGGCTCCGCCTGGACGCGCCGTGACGAGGCACCGCCGCCTCGCCCGGCTCCATCGGGCGAAGACGACGAGAACGAGTAACCCACCGGCACATCTCGCGAGGTCCGGGCCAAGCGCCCGGGCCTCGCTCCTGCCTGATCGCTGTCACCTGATCGGAGGAGCTGTGGGCAAGCAGCGGACGAAGTCGAACAACGACTACGAGTCCAACCGCCGCGAGCGCGAGACCCAAGAGCGGATCGCCCGGGAGCGGCGAGAGGCCGCGAAGCAGGCCAAGAAGAAGTAACCCCAGCACCCCCGAGCCGGGCGGCGCCGCCTTGCAGCGCCGCCCGGCTCTGTTCGTGGGTGCCTGACTTCGAGGAGGCTCCGTTGGAGCTCACCGAACAGCACGTCACCCGGTACACGGTCGACCACAACGAGGTGCCGCCCACCGACCGTCGCTGGCACCCGAGCCGGGTGGTGGACATCGAGCGTCGCGGCCCTGGCCTAGGTCGCGATGAGTGGCGGATCACGTCCATCGGCCAGATTTACAACCACGAGACCGGTTGGTGGGACGACGACTACACCTACCGGCACACCGACGACGAAGACCGCGACGTCTACTTCACCGGCCTTCAGGAGGCCGCCGAGCTGGCCGCACGGTTCCCCGCGGAGTGGAGGGAGCCGGAATGACCGCCCGCAAGACGCGCGGCACCACGCGCCGCCGCTGCTCCCGCAAGCCGGGGCATCTGGCGGCAGGCCTGTTCGGTGTCGGCCTGGCCTCTGGCCTGGTGTGGCTGGCCCTGGACACCTTCACCGGCTGGACGCCGGGCTGGGTCGGGTTCGCGGCCGGTGTGGTGGCGGGCGCTTTCGGGGTGCGGACCGTGCTGCTGCTGGTGTTCCGCCCGTTCGTGGCGCTGAACAAGGCGATGGCTGCACCGCGGATGCCCCGGATTGTCTGGCCGCACGAGACCCGCAAGGAACGGAGGGCACGGTGAGCGACACCAGCCCCACGAATATGGCGCTCATCTTCCGGCAGGAGGCTGCGCGGCTGGTCGAGGCCACCCACCGCGACCTGAAGCAGCTGCGCACGCAGCGGCGCGGGGAGGAGAGTCGGGCGGCCACCGCCGAACGGGCGCTGAATACGGCCCGCGCTGCCGCTGTCGCCCTGGGGGCCGTGGTGGAGCACTTGGAGCAGGAGGCCCGGGCCGCGCGTACCGCGTGGCTGGACGCCGACCCCTCCCGCTGCGACATGTCCGGCCCGGTCTGCCCCGAGCACGGCGCGACCGTCGTCGTGACCCAGGGCCGCAACACCTGCACCCGTCCCGGCTGCGAGCTGGGCGCCACGGTGCCCCGCGCCGACTGGGACCACTGCTCTGCCCCCACCGTCGTCGTCATCACCGACGCCGACGGCAACGACGAACTGACCGTGTGCCGGGGCCACCTGGCCGACGCCCGTACCCGGCTGGCCGGGCTGCGGATCGTCACGATCCTGACCCGTCCCCACGACGCCGGCCCGCGCGGTGATGAGGGGGTGGGCCGGTGATGCGGGATGTGAAGTGGGAGGCGGTGATGGAGGCCGCCGAATGGCGCTGCCAGTGCACCGGGCATTGCGGCCGTAGTCACCGTGCGGGCTTGGGCCGCTGCCAGCGTGAGACCTATTCGGGCATGGTGAGCGGCCTGCAGGTTGCCCCCGGAGACCTCGTCGACGCCGGTGGCCTGGTCGCGTTGTGCGACTCCTGCCATGGCGATCTCGCGCGTTCGGCCCGCGCTCGCCGCGCTCAGGCCGAGCTGGAGGCTCAAGACGACCTGTTCGGTCCTGGCCTGCTGGCCGGGTGACCCATTGACCGTTTGATCGCGCCGTCCCGGGCCTGGCCCGGGGCGGCGCTGCTGCTTAGTGGAGGGAGGCCCTGATGGAGGGCGAATACGACCGGGTCGTCACAGGTGAGCGGCTGAACGCCATCTACTCCGAGGTGCGGCTGTCCCGGCTTCTGGGTGGGCTGCCGCTTGGGCCTGCTGCGGGGACGGTGGCGCTGCTGCTGGCCGGTCTGCTGTTGCGGGTGGCCGCGCTGGGCGCGGTGGCGCTGGCCGAGGGGTTCAACCGGGCCGCGGCTGCGGCCGGGGTCTACCTGCCGGGCGTCAGTTTCGCCCTGTGTGTGGCCGCCGCCTGCACCGGGCTGGTGCTCGCGCTGCGGGCCGCTGCGCTGGCTGCGGTTTGGCTGGTGGACGGCACCGATACCGCGACGGCGAGCCTCGCCGCCCGCACCTGGACGCCGGGAGGCCGGTCATGAACTTCCGAACCGAGACCTACCACGCCGAGCGCGGCGCGTCGGGGGAGCTTGAGCTCCGCCGCGTCGACGCACCGGCGAAGCGTCCGGCCGCCGCGCCGGGCGGGCCGTGGCGGGAGCTGCTGGCCCCGGCCACGTGCCGGATGGACCTGTTCGGGGTGCTGGCGCTGCCGGTGCGGGCGGTGCTGCTGGCCGCCTTGTGGGCGCTGTCCGGCGAGATCCGGGTGCGCGTCTCGCTGGCGCTGCTGGCCGGGGCCGCCGCATGGATCACCTGGGGGTGACGGCAGCGAGACGGCCCGCTCAACTCCCGGCCCGCTGGCCGGGACGACTACTGACAAGACGTTCGTGCACCGCTTCGGGCCTGGCCTGGGGCGGTGTCTTCATGAAGGGAGGCACGCATGCTGGGCGACGACGGCGCGGTGAGCGCGCCACAGACGCAGAACACCGGGCCCGTGCCGGCGCCGGCGATACAGCGGGCCCGCAAGGCGGGGATGCCGCGTTGGCCGATGTTCTTGCTGGCCGCCCCGGCCGGGGTGGCGACCTGGTCCGGCTGGGTCGGGCTGGGGACGATGGCCGGGTTCGGGATGGTCACGCCGCTGCCCGGGATCTCCGACTGGCAGATCAATTCGGCGATCACGCTGCCGGTCGGCGTGGAGGCCTACGGCGCCTACGCGCTCGGCGCGTGGCTGTCTGGCCGCCGCATGTCGGCCGGGACCCGCCGGTTCGCCGCTGTCTCGGCGGTGGGCTCGCTGCTGCTGGGGATGTTCGGCCAGATCACCTACCACCTGCTGCAAACCCAGGGCTGGAAGGACCACGCGCCCGCCGCAGTGGTGGTGTTCGTGTCCGCGCTGCCGGTACTGGTGCTCGGGCTCGGCGCTGCGCTGCTGCACATGATCTCCCGCGACGCCGAGGCCGCCGAGCTGGCCGACGAGGCCACCCGTACGGACCCGGCCCCGGCAGCGCCCGCTACCACGCCGACGCCACCGGCCGCTGAGCCCGAGGCGACACCCAAGCCCCGGCGCCCGGCCAAGCCCCGCCAGGGGCGCAAGGCGCTGACGCCCGAGGAACTGCTGGCCAAGGCACAAGAGCTGAACGGCGCCTACCTGGCCGAGCATGACCGGCCGATCCCTGCGCAGAGGCTCGCCGAGGCTCTGCGGATCGGCAAGCCACGCGCCCTGGAGCTGGTCAAGCAGCTCCGCGCCACCACCGACGACAACACCGCCGAGGACACCGGCACCGACGAAGCCCGCCCACTGACGGCTGTGAGGTGAGACCCGATGAGTAGCCCGAACAACGGCAGCCACCCCGGCCGCGGGGACCTGGTCGCCCTGAGGACCGGCCACCCAGTCCCGGACCCCGTCGCGGACCCGGTCCGGGACCGGGACACCTACGGAGACCCGGACCCGGCTGCGGACGCCCCGCCGGACCGGTCCGAGGGGCCGGGTGGGGACCTGGTCCCCTTCACCGGCCAGACCGGTCCCGAGGCGGAGACCGTTGCGCCGCTGGATGTGTCGTTCGAAGTCGAGCTGGACTCCGATGGCCCGGGCCGGGCGGAGCCGGTGGATGACGGGCTGGGGTTCGTGCTGCCCGACACCGAGGGCGACGCCTACCCGGTGGTCCCGGAACACCTGCGCAGCCTGTGGGGCATCCGCGACGCGGTGGCCCGGCACGCCCGCAGGCTCACGCACCGGGCCGCGTTCCACGGCCTCCGCCTGCCCCGCTACGCGCTGCTGGCGCTGCTGTGGGGCTCGGTGGGGGTGCTGCGGCTGACCGGGCGGGTCATCGCCTGGTGGTGGCTGCCCAACAGCGACTTCCTGATGTCGACCGCGGCCGCGCGCGGCGACTCCCGGGAGTGGCTGAAGATCCTCCGCGAAACCAAGTGGACCCGCCGCGTGCGCGGCATCGGACTGGCGTTCGCCCTGTTCGCGACCCTGATCGGGGGCTGGGTCCTGGCCGCGTTGGCGCCCGGGTGGGTGTGGGCCGTGCTCGCCGCGCTGGCGCTGCCGGGGCTGGCGCACCTGGGGCGGCCGCAGGACCGGCCGATCATAGTCCCGGCGATGACGGTGCCCCGGTTCCGTCTGATCAACGCCGATGTGGTGCTCCGCGCCTACTACGCCGCAGGGCTCGGCCACCCCGAAAAGCCCGGTCAGCAGGTCGAATTCGAGACCACCCTGTCACGCAGCAAGGACGGCGAGGGATCCGAAGTCAAGGTGGTCCTGCCCTACGGGCTCGGGTACGGCGACGTGGTCAAGGCCAAGGACGCGGTGGCCTCCGGCCTGGACGTGGCGCCGTCGCAGGTGTACCTGACCAGGGACAAGACCAGTCACCGGCGGCACCTGCTGCTGGTCACCGACCGTGACCCGCTGGCGATCCCGGCTGGGCTGACTCCGCTGCTGGACTGCAAGCCGCGCTCGATCTGGCAGCCCGCGCCGTTCGGGCTGGACGAGCGTGGCCGCAAGGTCACCGTCGCGCTGCTGTGGGTCTCACTGCTGGTGGGTGCGCAGCCGCGTAAGGGCAAGACGTTCGCGGCAAGGCTGCTGGCCCTGTACGCGGCGCTGGACCCGTCGGTCCGGATCAGTGTGGTGGACGGCAAGAAGTCCCCGGACTGGAACCGGTTCCGGCTGGTGGCCTACCACTTCATTCGGGGGCAGGTCCCGGACCGGGACGGCGACCCGGTCTCCCAGCTCATCGACGCCCTGTCGGAGGTGAAGCAGCACATCATCGAGACCAACGACTTCCTGGCCGGCCTCAGCTCTGAGGAGTGCCCCGAGGGCAAGCTGACCCCGGAGTTGTGCCGTAAGTACCCGAAGCGGCTGTTCGTGTGGCTGCTGGTCATGGAGGAGTTCCAGACCTACTTCGAGCTGCCCGACCAGGAGGCCAACAAGGAGATCGCGAACCTGTTGTCGTTCATCATGGCCGTCGGCCCGTCCTCTGGGGTGACGATCCTGTCCAGCTCGCAGAAGCCGTCCGGGATCGGCGCCGGTGACGTGCAGCGGCTGTTCAACCGCTACCGCGACAACCACGCCGTACGGTTCGCGCTCAAGTGCGGCAACCGGGTGGTCTCCGACGCCATCCTCGGTGGGGACGCCTACGCCGAAGGCTACGACGCCTCCACCCTGCCGGTGGGGGATGAGTACCGCGGTGTTGGCTACCTGTACGGGGCCAGCGACGCCACACCCACCGTCCGCACCTTCCTCGCCGACCACCAGCACGCCGAGAAGATCCTGACCGCGGCCCGCCGCCTGCGGGAACGCGCCGGGACCATCGCCGGCTACGCCGCCGGCGAAGACACCGGCATCGCCACGCTGGACGTGCTGGCCGATGTGCTGGACGCCTTCGGCGCCGACCGGGCGCTGCACTGGAACGAGCTCGCCGACCGGCTGGCCGCCCAGTTGCCCGACCGGTGGGCCGACGCCGGCGCCGAATCCATCTCCGCCCAGTGCCGCCAGCTCGGGGTGCGCAGCGTGGACGTCAAGCGTTCCGGAGCGGTGCTGAAGGGCTGCCGCCGGGACGCCGTCGAAGCCGCCCAAAGCGGGCGGGACAACGCCTGACGGTGCCGCTACCAAGTAGCGGCACCGCTACCCCGCCCAACGTGGGCAAACACGCTGTCCCGCTACCCAGGTAGCGGGCAACACCCCCGCTGACCTGCGAGGTAGCGGGTAGCGGGACAGCCACCGGCACCCGGTCACGGAGGAGCCCATGGGTGTGAAGTTCCAGGTGATCAGGTGCGGCCAGTGCGGCAAACCACGCGGGCTGATCCACACCTGCATCACCCGCGCCGACCGCGCCCGCAACCCCGGCAAAACCCGCATCAAACCCAAGGTGACCCTCACCTGCGAGCACTGCGGCAAGCCCCGCGGCCGCGGCCACGTCTGCCAGATCCGCACCGACTTCAAGCGCCGTAAGGCCGCAGCCGAACGCCAAGCCAAGAAGCAGAAGGAGGCACAGCGCAAAGCCGCCGCCCAACAGGCCGCAGCCCGCCGCCGCGCCGAAGCCGCCGCCAAACGCCAAGCCGCCGCCGGCCAGACACGGCGCGCCACCGCCGCCCGCAAGCCAGCGGGCAAGCCGACGCCCAAGCCCGCCCACGACTACCACACCTGCACCGACACCGAATGCCGCCGCTACGCCTGCCTCGCCTGGAAAGAAGCCCTGGCCGAGGGCCGCACCAGCGGACTCGAAGACGGCTACGAACACGGCTATGAGACCGGCTACGAACAAGGTCTCGCCGCCCGGCCACGCCGCTAGAACGGAGAACCCCGTGCCGACCCCGCTACTCCTCATCCTGGCCGTGCTGGCCCTACTCGCCGTCGCGGCGCTCAACGCCTACGCCCGGCCGTTCAAGCCCTGCCGCCGCTGCGGCGGCACCGGCCGCAAACCCACCCGCCGCCCCGGGTTCCTGCCCTGCCGCCGCTGCCACGGCACCGGCCTCACCCAACGGCTCGGCTCCCGCACCGCCCACCGCACCGCCCTAACCATCGGCGCCGAACTCAACCAACGCCGCCGCACCCACTGACCAACCCGAACCCCGCCCAGCCCAGCCCTCGCCCGTGACACCCACACCGGTGTCACGGGCGGGGGCTTCTTCATGGAAGGAGCGCCGCTATGGGGGTCGTGATCACGTTCTGCATGGTCTGCCTCGGCAAGAAGATCGACGGCTCCACCGGCCGGAAGTGCTCGCGCTGCAACGGCACCGGCCGCGACCCCGGACTGTGCGACGCCGGGGTGTCGGTGTGAGCGTCCTGGAGGGGTTCGCCGGGCCGGGCGGGTTCTCCGAAGGGGCACGCATCGTCGGCCTGCCGGCAGGCGTCGGCATCGAGACGAACGCCGACGCCTGCGCCACCGCGCAAGCCGCCGGGCACCGGCGGGTACGCGCCGACATCCGCACCCTCAAGCCACGCCTGTGGTTCGACGTGACCGGGTGGGTGTCCGGGCCGCCGTGCCCGACGTACTCGGGGGCGGGCCGACGGTCCGGGCTGGACGACTACGGGACCGTGCTCGCCGCCGCCGAACGCGACGACCACGACGCCTACACCCGAGTCACCGACCCACGGTCCGCGCTCGTACTGGAGACACTGCGCCTCGCCCTAGAGCTGCCGGGCGTCGAATGGATCGTCGCCGAACAGGTCCCGGCCGTACACGCCATCTGGGAGGAGTTCGCCGCCGAACTCGCCATCGACTACTGGTCGTCCTGCGACGTGATCACCCTGCGCGCCGACGACTTCGGAATGCCCACCCGCCGCACCCGCGTGTTCCTCATCGCGCACCGCTTCGACCCGCCCGACCTGTCCGGGCTGCCGGTGCGGACCTGGTGGAGCTGCGGCCGCAACCGCCCGCCCACCTACATCGCGCCGCCCGTGGCCGCGCGGATCCCGGCGCCGTCCATGGCCGGCGCGCTCGGCTGGCCGGACGGCGTCCGCATCAACACCCGCGGCCAGCGCCGTACCGCCGGGGGCAACGAGTTCGCCGCCGATGCGCCCGCGCCGAGCATCACCGGCCGGGCCCGCTCCTGGTACCGCACCGACACCGGGCAGCGCCTGCAGCCCTGGCAGGCCGGACTCCTACAGGGCTTCCCGCCCGGCTACCCCTGGCACGGCAGCCGATCAAGCCGCTTTCAACAGGCCGCCGACGCCGTACCACCACCCATGGCCGCCGCCGTCCTCGCCACCGTCACCGGCCGCCGCTGGCGCACCGCCATCACCGCGCACCTGCACGACCTGTACGGGCCCGCACCCGGGCAACTCGACCTGTTCGAAGGAGTGGCATAACCCATGACCGGACCCGAGCACTACCACGAGGCCGAACGGCTGCTACGCAACGCCATCGAAGACCCCGACGGAGACGAGGCCCTCGCCCTCGCCCACGCGCAGGTTCATGCTCAGCTCGCGCTGGCCGCCGCCACCGCTCTGCAGCCGTCGCGCTGGCCAGTGGCGAACAGGGTCTACACCGACTGGACGGACGTCGTGCTGCCCGTCCAGGAGTGGCGCTGCATGGACTGCGGCGCCATCAAGTTCGCCGCGCCCGGCGTGCCGCTGCCCGATCCGCAGCAGTGCTCCGACTGCACAGCGGGGGTTCCGTTCGGGGCCGGGTGGGATTGATGGCAGCGCGTACGGGCCCTGGCGAGACGCTGCGGGCCGCGCTGGAGCTGGCGGCGGCTGGGGTGCCGGTGCTGCCGCTGCGGGCCGGGAAGGTGCCATTCGGCAACTGCCCGGCCTGCGCACGATGCGCGTGCGGCGGACGGCCCAACATGCTCGCCGCCGGGCCGTGCGCCTGCCCGCGGCCGTGCCACGCCTGGGCGGCCGCCACGACCCACACCACGGTGCTGGAGTCCGCGGCGTGGGCGCGCTCGTGGCGGGAGGCTGGGGCGATTGCCTACCACCCGGGCGGCGCCAGCCTGACCGTGCTGGACCTGGACGACGCCGACGCCGTCGCCTGGGCACGCGCCACGCTTCCGCCAACCCGCGTCGTGCCGACCGATCGCGGCGAGCACTGGATCTACACCGGGACGATGCGCAGCCACAACCGCGTACGGCCCGGCGTGGACATCAAGTCGGCCATGTCCTACGCCCGGTGGCTCGGCCCCGGCACCGGCCCCATGACCCGCCTGCCCGACGCCGTACGGGCTCTCCCCGAGCCGCGGAAAGAGACCACGCCGCGGGGGGTGGTCTCCGCCGGGCACGCCGCGCCGCTGTGGGAACGGCAGGTCGCCACCGGATGCCGGCACACGCCGCGCTACCGCGCGACCGGGCGCAAGCGCGGCATCGCGAAGATCCGTGACCACAAGACGTCCGGCGGCGGGTCCCAAGCCTTCGGGGTCGCCCGGTTCATCGCCGGACAACACGCCGACTGCCCCGGCCCGTGCGGGCTGGAGCAGCTGGCCGAAGACCTCATTCACGCCGCCGTGTCCGTCGGCGTGCCGGGCGGCTACGCCCGCCGCGCCGTCGAACGCGGCCTACAGCTACCGGGAGCGGGATCACCATGACCGACCAGCACACCGACCCGCCCGCCGACGGCCCCGTACCGCCGCCCGAGCCCGCGTCTTCAGGCGGTAAGGGCAAGGGCCCCGACCTTGCGCAGGTGCTCGTACAGATGGCACAAGACACCTACCGGATGATCCGCGCTGATGACGGCCGCACCTACGGCATCCCGAAGGACGGTCCGAACATCGCCGTCCCGCTGGGCTCACGCTCCGGCAGCGGCGTACGGGCCAAACTGGCGAACTCGCTATGGAACACCACCGGCCAAGTCGCATCCGGGTCCGCGCTGAGCGACTGCGTCAACGTGCTGGAAGGAGAAGCCGCGGTACTGGACCCCGTGCCGGTGTTCCTGCGCATGGGCCGCTACACCGACGACGCCGGCCGCGACACGATCGTGGTCGACATGGGCACCAAGACCGGGCACGCCATCGTCATCAACGCCGACGGGTGGAGCATCGAGGGCACCTCCCCGGTGATGTTCCGCCGCAGCGAACTCGTGCACCCACTCGTACCGCCGGAACGCGGCGGGTCGCTGGACGCGCTGCGCGAACTGATCAACCTGTCCGACGACGACTACCGGCTCGCGATCGGCTGGGTGGTGGCCTCCTACCTGATCGACATGCCCCATCCGATCCTGCTCATCCAAGGCGAACAGGGCACCGCCAAAACCACGCTGGTCCGCTCCCTGCTAGCACTCTCGGACCCGCAACCGGCCGCCGAGCGGGAACCGCCGGGCAGCCAGCGGGAGTGGGCCATCTTCGCGCGCGCGTCCTGGGCGTTCAGCTTCGACAACGTCACCGAACTGCCCGACTGGCTGTCCAACTCGCTGTGCAAGGGCGTGACCGGGGACGCGGTCCTGCAGCGCGCCCTGCACTCCGATGAGGACATCGTGGTGTTCTCCTTCCAGCGCGTCATGGCCATGACCACCATCGGCATCCGGCACACACTCGCCGGTGACCTCGTCGACCGGATGCTCCTGGTCGAACCCGAGGTACTCGATGCGCGTCTGCCCGAGTCCGAGATCCGCGCACGCCGCCAGGCCGCGCTGCCCGGGGCACTCGGCGCGGTGCTCAAGCTCGTCTCCGGTGTGCTCCGGGTGCTGCCCGGTGTGCAGGTCACCGACCTGCCCCGGATGGCCGACTTCGCCCGCGTGCTCGCCGCCCTCGATCAGATCACCGACTGGAACACGCTCGCCACCTACCGGGACCGCGTCACCGCCATGGGCGCGGCCCTGATCGAAGGCGACACCTTCGCCCAGGCGCTGTACCGGCTCGCCACCCGCCCGCCCACACCCGGCCTGCCCGAAACCATCCCGTGGGAAGGAACCACCGCCGCCCTGCTGGCCGAACTGCGGGCGCTGTGCACCGAGGCGGGCCTGCCATTCGCGGACCTGCCCAGCAGCACCAAGAAGGCCGGCCAGCGACTGTCGGAGATCGCGCCGTCGCTGCGCAAGGTCGGCGTCGACATCCGCCGCCGCAAGACCAACGGGCAGCGCCTCATCACGATCACCCACAACCGGACGTAGCAGGACAAAGATCCTTCTCTCTATTTGAAAATGAGAGAACCCTTGTCCCTGTTGACCCTTTCCGGGTCTGACCTGCACAGACACAGGGACAAGGGCATGGCCCTGCCTTGTCCCGCTTGACCCTGCCCGAGCCCCGGTCCTTGTCCCTCTTGTCCCTGCAGGGACAAGCCCTTGACCCTGCCTCTCCGCAGGTCAGACCCGGAAAGGGACAACAGGGACAAGGAACCGGCCTGTTTTCAAATATCAGAGACCACCCCGCCCGACCCGAACGTGGGCGGCGCGGCGGGTGTGGTCTCTTCAGCCCCGGACGGCCGGCAACCGTCCGGGGCTTCCCCATGTTCGAGGCCTGATCGGGAGGAGCCGAACCGTGAGCCCCGATGACCAGTTGCTGACCGTGGAAGAGGCCGCCGAGTGGCTACGGACCTCCCCACGGTTTCCCCGCCGCCTGATCGCTGAGCGACGGATCGAGTTCGTCAGGGTCGGGCGCTTCGTACGCATCCCGGCGTCCGCGCTCCGGGAGTTCATCGCCGATGGGCGGGTCGAGCCCATGAGCGCATCCGACGTACTAACCAAGTAGGAGGAGGCCACACCGTGGGCAGCACATCACGACGGCGCCGCTTCGGGAAGGTCCGCAAACTCCCGTCCGGCCGCTTCCAGGCGAGCTATCTAGGGCCGGACGGTCAGCGGCGATACGCGCCGCACACCTTCGAGCGGAAGGGAGATGCAGACCGGTTCCTGTCGCTGACCGAGACGCAGATGAACCGGCAGGAGTGGACCGACCCGGAGCGCGCGAGCGTGCGCCTTGAGGAGTACGCGGAGCGGTGGATCCAGGAACGCCCGAACCTCAGGCCGCGCACGGTAGACCTCTACACGTGGCTCCTCAAGAAGCACATCGCGCCGCACATCGGGCGCGTGCCCCTGGGGAAGCTGACGCCGGCCCTAGTGCGGGAGTGGCGCTCCCGGCTGCTCAACGAGCTGGGGGTCTCTGCATCGCAGACGGCCAAGTCGTATCGGCTGCTTCGTGCCGTCCTGATGACGGCCGTCGAGGATGACGGCATCTTGCCGCGCAACCCCTGCCGGATCAAAGGGGCGGGCGACGAGAAGGCGCCGGAACGGCCGGTGCTCACCGTGGCGCAGGTGTTCGAGCTGGCGGAGCGGGTCGGTAAACGGCCGGTCGGGAGCGTACGCAAGCACGCGGACGGCACCTTCGGGCTCCGGTACGCGCGGAACGGCGAGATGCGTTCGGGCATCCCGGCTTTCGCCACCCGCGCGGCCGCGGCTGCGGCACTGTGGCGGCTCGCCGACAAGGGCGAGGCCGACTGTCGACATGACCGGAGGTTCCGCGCCATGGTGCTGCTCTCCGCGTTCGCGAGTCTCCGGTACGGCGAGGTGATCGCGCTTCGCCGCCGTGATCTCAACCTCGACGCGGGGACCGTGGAGGTACGGGAGGCGTACACCCAGCGTCCTAGCGGGGAACTACTGCTGGGGCCGCCCAAGTCGGAGGCCGGCAAGCGCGTGGTGGGTATCCCCGACGCGATCCTCGCCCCGCTTCGGGAGCACGTGCGGACCTACGTCAGCCCCGGATCTGACGCTCTGGTGTTCCCGGCACCGATGGGTGGACCTATGCGGCGGAGTGGGTTCAACAAGCTCACGGCGTGGCCCCACGTTGTGAAGGCCATCGATGCCGAGGGCCTGCACTTCCACGACCTACGCCACACGGGGAACACCTTCGCGTCGGACAGCGGCGCAGGACTCCGGGACCTGATGGCGAGGATGGGGCACGACAGCGAGCGGGCCGCGATGATCTACCAGCACAAGTCGCGGGGCGCCGACAACCGGATTACGACGTCGATCGATGAGCACGTACGGCGGGAGATCGAGCACCGAGAGCGTGACGACGACGAGGGCGACGAAGGCCCCGCCGGGGTACCGGCGCCGGTCGCTTAGGGCACGCGAGGGGCACGTCAGGGCTCACCTCACGAAACGACGAAGGCCCAGGGGCGCCGGGAAACGGCTGCCACCTGGGCCTTTTCGTTGGAGCGGATGACGGGAATCGAACCCGCGTTATCAGCTTGGGAAGCTGAAGTTCTACCATTGAACTACATCCGCATCGGCGTCCTTGGGGACGCCGCTCGGACATCGTACAGGACTCGTGAGCGACTTCCCGACCGCAA
>WHSL01000408.1 GCA_009380095.1 Streptosporangiales bacterium
CGCCGCTGCTGATCGGTGAGGACCCGCGCGACGTGACCCGGCTGTGGCACACGATGCACCGCGCGACCCACATGTGGGGACGGCGGGGAATCGAGACGTACGCGCTGAGCGGCGTCGACATCGCGCTCTGGGACCTGCTCGGGAAGTCGCTCGGCGCCCCCGTCCACCGGCTGCTCGGCACGGACAGCGGCGGGTGCGCGCGTACTACGCGCCGAGCCTGAAGGGCGTGGACGCGACCCGCGACGAGGTGGTCGCGGCGGTGGAGCTGGGCTACACCGCGGTCAAGCTCCGCACCGGGGCGGGGTTCGCGACCGACGCGGAGCTCGTACGGGAGGTCCGCCGCGTCGTCGGCGACGAGGTGGAGATCATGGTCGACGCCAACATGGGCTACGACCGGAACACGGCCCTGCGCACGGCGGGTCTGCTCGCCGACCTCGGCGTGCGCTGGTTCGAGGAGCCGATCCGCGCGGACAGCCTGAGTCAGTACGCCCGCGAGCACAGCTGGCTCGCCGAGCGCACCGCGGTCCCGATCGCCGGCGGCGAGAGCCTCTTCACCCTGTGGGAGTACACCGGGCTGTTCGAGCCCCGCGCCTTCGACATCCTGCAGCCGGACTGCGTCAGCGTCGGCGGGATCAGCGAGGCCAAGCGGGTCGCCGACATGGCCGGCGCGTGGCACGTCGAGTGCGCGCCGCACATCGCCTGTTCGTCCGGGACCGGCATCGGGCTCGCGGCCGGCCTGCAGCTGCTGCTCGCCACGCCGAGCGCGCAGATCATGGAGTTCGACGCGTACGGCGGGCCGGGCTGGGACGGGCTGCTGAAGCGCCCGGTCGAGATGGTGGACGGGTGGGTGCGCGCCCCCGAGGCGCCCGGCCTCGGCGTGGAGCTCGCCGACGACGCCGAGGAACGCTTCGCGCTCGACGTGGACGCGATGGTGGCCCGGCGCGGTGGGACCCGGACCGTCTCCTAGGCTCAGAGACGATGCCGGTACGACCGATCACTCCCGAGGCGCTCGTCGAGGAGCTGGCCGAGGCGATCACGGCACGCCCGCGGGACGCCTGCATACGGGTCGCGATCGACGGCGCGCCCGCCGCCCGCCCGGACGACCTCGCCGACCGCCTCGCCGAGCCGCTACGGCTGCGCGGGCGCGCGGTGCAGCGCGTCTCGGCCGCCGACTTCCTGCGGCCCGCGTCGCTGCGGCTGGAGTTCGGGCGGACGGATCCGGACGTGTTCCACGACGAGTGGCTGGACGCCGCCGCGCTGGGGCGGGAGGTGCTGGAACCGCTGGCTCCCGGCGGCTCCGGCGCGGTGCTGCCGGCGCTCTGGGACAGTGCGGCGGACCGGGCGTTCCGGGTCCCGTACCGGACGCTTCCCCCGGGCGGGGTGCTGCTGCTGGACGGCACCCTGCTGCTCGGCCGCGGGCTGCCGTTCGACCTGACCGTGCACCTCTGGCTGTCACCGGCGGCGCTGGAGCGGAGGACGCCCGCCGAGGAGCACTGGCGCCTCCCCGCCTACGCCCGCTACGAACGCGAGACCGGCCCGGAGAACGCCGCCGACGTCGTCATCCGCGCCGATCACCCGGCCCGCCCCGCCCTCCAGACCCACGACCCCGGCTAG
>WHSL01000300.1 GCA_009380095.1 Streptosporangiales bacterium
CGCGGTTGAAGATCCCGCCGTCGTCGGTGGTGGCGACCCGGGCGCTCCGCTCGCCGCCGCGGCCGAAGCGGGTGTCGGTGAGCAGGGCGCGTACGTCGTCGTACCTGGTCACGAGCTGCGCGGCGTCGCCGCTGGGCAGCCGTACGTGGGCCACCGGGCAGCGGTCCAGCAGGTCGGCCCAGGCGGGCGGCGGCTCCAGGGCGGTGGAACGCGGGAACGGGTAGTCGGGTACGGGCCGGTCGTCCATGTTGCCCCCTCGTCGGTGACACGCCGCCCTCGACCGTAGGACGATCACCGATATAAGGCAAGCGCCTTAATTGCCCGGTGGCCGTGGGATGGGATAGTGGACGTCTCTTCCTCGTGGCCGGGGGCACGAGCGAACCGGAGGTGCGCGGGATGAGGAACGGCCGTGGCCGGGGGACGCGGGCGAGGGGCAGGCGTTCGGCGCCGGCGGTCGCCGTACTGGTGGCCGCCCTGTTCGCCGTGGCGGCCTGCGATGCCGGGAACGCCCGCGGGCCGGACACGGGGAACGCCGGCGGCGGCACGCCAGGCCGATCCACCCCTGCGGCCACTCCGACGCCGGCCCCAGCGGCCGATGTCAGCAAGGAACTGCGCAGGCTGGAGACCGGCCGGAAGGCACGGATCGGCGCGTACGCGCTGGACACCGGCACCGGCCGCACCGTCGCCTACCGGGCGGGGGAACGCTTCCCGAGCAACTCCTCGTTCAAGGCGATCCTCTGCGGAGCGATCCTGGACAAGGCACGCCGCACCGACCCGGCCTGCTGGAACGCGTGATCCACTACTCCGCGGACGACCTGGAGAGCAACTCCCCGATCACCGCGGCTCGAGGAGATCGGCGGACCGCCCGGGATGACCCGCTACTACCGCTCCCTCGGCGACCGCGCCGGCCACCTCGACCGCTGGGAGATCGAGGCCAGCATCTGGCACCCCGGCGAGAAGCGCGACACGATCACCCCCGCGACCATGGCGAACGACCTCCGCGCGATCACCCTGGGACCCGCCCTCGTCCCTCAGGACAGGAAACGGATGATCGGCTGGCTGAAGGCCGCCACCACCGGCTCCGACCGCATCCGTGCCGGGCTCCCTGAGGGCTGGACCATCGGCGACAAGACCGGCACCGGCGGGTACTACGGCGCCGCGAGCGACATCGCGATCGCCTGGCCACCGTCCGGCGGCGCGCCCCTGATCATCGCCATCTACATCAACGGGCGGACCGAGGACGCGCCCACCGACGAGACCGTCATCGCCAAGACCGCGACCGTCCTGGCCCGTGCCCTCGGCAAACTCGGCCCCGCCGGCGAAGACCCCCCGGCGAACAGAACCCCCGGCGAGCCGGCGGGAGACAGGGCACGCCGGCTAGCGGGCGCGGGCGAGGAGGGTGCGGGCCCGGTGGGCCACGGGGTAGTCCACGAACGTGCCGTCGGGGAGCCGGATGGAGGACACCCCGCGCCGTTCGGCCTCGGTGAACGCCTCGTCGACCGTACGGGCCCAGGCCAGCTCGCTCGCGCTCACCGCGAAGACCTCGTGCACGGTCGCGATCTGCTTGGGGTGGATGACCTGCTTGCCGGAGAAGCCGAGCCGCCGCGCCTCCTCGGTGGAGCGGCGCAGCCCGTCCAGGTCGTCGAGGTTCAGCCACGGACCGTCGACCGGTGCGGTTCGCCGGGCGGCCGCGGCGGCGAGGATCAGCCGTGAGCGGGCGTGCAGCAGCTCCACGCCCTCCGCGCTCGGCGTCACGCCGAGCTCGTTGGACAGGTCGGCCGGCCCGAAGGCGAGCGTGAGCACGCGCGGGTGCGCGGCCGCCACGTCGTGGGCGGCGAGCACCCCCTGGGCGGTCTCGATCTGCGGGATCAGCCGCGGGCCCGCGCGGCGGGTGCCGGCCGCGGTGTCCGCGCGGGCCATGGACAGCGCCGCCCGCCGTACGGTGAGCGCGTCCGGCACCATCGGCAGCACCACCGCGTCGAGCAGCGGCCAGACCGGGATGAGCGCGGCGATGTCGTCCTCGAACAGCCCGGTGGCCACCGCGTTCACCCGTACGCCGACGCGGGCGCCGTCGCGCGGGGCGGCGAGGATGCCCTGCGCGGCCGTCTCGCGGGCGCGCTCCTTCGCCGAGGCGGCGACCGCGTCCTCCAGGTCCACGATGGCGCGGTCCGCCTCGCCGCCCACCGCCTTGACGATCCGGTCCGGGCGGTCGCCCGGCACGAACAACCACGAGGTCGCCACGGTCATCGAGGGTCGCCTTCCGTCGGTGTCATCGGTCCTCTTCGTGTCGTTCCCCGTTGCAGGCCGCCCGCCCCCCGACGAAGCCTTCACGGAGCGCCGGGCTCGTCCCGGGCCGGGGCGACGACCCCGTCGCGGATCATCTCGCGCAGCGCCTCGCGGGAGAAGCCGAGCTCGCCGAGGATCTCCGCGGTGTGCTCGCCGAGCCGCGGGCCGGTGCCGGTGACCCGCCCGGGCGTGGCGCTCATCCGGGCGATCAGGCCCTGCATCAGCACCGGCCCCCAGTCCGGATGCTCGGCCCTGGTCACGGTCCCGCGCGCCAGGAAGTGCGGGTCACCGGCGATGTCGGCGACGTCGTAGACCGGCGCCGCGGTCGCCCCGGCCTCCGCGAACAGCGCGAGCACCGCCTCCCGGTCGCGCGACGCGGCGAACGCGCCGATGGCCGCGTCCAGCTCGTCACGGTGCGCCAGCCGTCCGTCGATGCTGCCGAACCAGGGCTCCTCGCACAGGTCGCGGCGGCCGACGGCGGTGAGGATGCGCCGCGCCGCGGGCAGCGTCGCGCCGGACAGCGCCACCCACCCGCCGTCCGCGGTGCGGTAGCAGCCGCGCGGCACGTTGAAGTCGGTGGCGTTGCCCTGCCGCTCCGGCACCTTGCCGAGCTGGTCGTACGCGGTCAGCTGCGCGCCGAGGATCCACAGCAGCGGCTCGTAGATGGACAGGTCCACGACCTGGCCCTGCCCGGTCCGCTCCGCGTGCCGCAGCGCCATCGTCGCCGCGAACGCCCCGACGAGGCCGGCCACCCCGTCGGCCAGCGGCCACTGGGGGAGCTGGGGCGGGCCGTCCGCCTCGCCGTTGGTGGCGGCGAAGCCGGACATGGACTCGGCGAGCGTGCCGAAGCCCGGCCGTTCCCGGTACGGCCCGGTCTGCCCGAACCCGGAGACCCGTACGACGACGAGCCGCGGGTTGATCTCCAGCAGCGTCTCCGGCCCCAGCCCCCACCGCTCCAGCGTGCCCGGGCGGAAGCTCTCGACCAGCACGTCGGCCGTACGGACCAGCCGGCGCAGCGCCTCGGCCCCGCGCGGGTCGGAGAGCAGCAGCGTGACGGACCGCTTGTGCCGGCCGATCAGGGACCACCACAGCGACTCGTCGTCCTTCCGCCAGCCCCAGGCGCGCAGCGCGTCCCCGGCGGGGGACTCGACCTTGACCACGTCGGCGCCGAAGTCGCCCATCAGCGTGCCGATCAGCGGCCCCGCGTAGACCGACGCCGCGTCGATCACGCGCACCCCCGCCAGCGGCCCCGGCGGCCCATCCGGGGACGAACCCTCGCCCATGACATCTCCCGCGCCTCAAGTTTTGCCAAGTACGGCATGTGCACTGGGATTGTCACGCATCGCCCCGCGGAAACTGATCACGGGGCGCCTTCCGGGGGGCCGGACGGGGGCGGATGTGAGGGAGAAGCGGGTCAGGAAACCGTCGGCGGCCGATGCCGCGATCCCCATGGTCACGCTGGTCGTGCTGATCGGCGGCTCCTGGCGCTGTTCGGGCTGGACGCGCTGGACGGCCCGATCCAGGTGGCCCTGATCCTCTGCGCGATGGTCGCGTCGTCGGCATCGCCGTCATGCTCGGCGTCTCCCCGGCGGTCACCGCGGGCGCGGTCATCTCGGGCGCGTACCTCGGCGACAAGCTCTCCCCGCTGTCCGAGACCACCGTGCTGACCGCGCAGCTGGTCAAGGTGGACCTGTACGCGCACATCAAGCGCCAGGCCTGGACCTCCGTACCGGCCTTCGTGATCGGCTTCGTGCTGTTCCTGGTGATCGGCCGGATCACTCCGGTGACCGTGAGCGCGGCGTACACCACGGTGGAGCTCAAGGCGCTGGGGGACGTCTACTGGATCACCCCGCTGAACCTGCTGCCGCTGGTGCTGCTGGTCATCTTGTCGGTGCGCAAGGTGCCCGCCGACCTGGCGCTGCTGGTGGCGGCGCTGTTCGCCCGGGCTGCTCGGGGCGTTCACGCAGGCCCGCGTGGTGCGCGAGTTCGCCGGTGAGGGCGGCGCCCTGGGGAAGTATCAAGGCGGCCTGGGAGGCGGTGGGCGTCTCCGTGCTGGGCGTCTGGGCGTTTCACTACATGCTCACGCGCGGCGTCTCGGAGGCCGCGAGCATCAACCGGATCGTCACGGTGGCGAAGCTCGTACCGATCCTGGTGTTCATCGTGATCCTCGCGGTGGCGCTGCGCGGCGACGTCTTCTCCGCCAACCTGAGCGGCACGTCCGGGGGCCTGTTCGAGCAGGTGAAGGCGACGATACTGGTGACGGTCTTCGTCTTCCTCGGCATCGAGGGGCGCCAGCGTCTACTCCCGGTACGCGCGGCGGCGCGAGGACGTGGGCCGCGCCACGGTGCTCGGCTTCGTCAGCGTGCTCGCCGTGTTCGCCTCGGCCACGATCCTCTCGTACGGGGTGCTGCCCTCGGGTGAGCTGGCGGAGATCCGGCAGCCCTCCATGGGCGGGGGGTTGCGGTGGCGCGCACTGCATGACCTGCCCGATCCAGCGCGATCCGGTCACCTGAGCACCCCGCCCGCGTGCGCGTGCGGCCGTGTCCGGTGGGCCAGAGGCCGTTCACAGGGTGGGGGCAGTCCGCCGGATCCGGCGCACGGCGCCAAACGTCCTCTGACCGACCCCCGGGAGGGTAGCGCCCACTACGTGCTGGTGGTCGAGGAGATCGAAGCATGGTTGCTGCTTTTTCCCGAGGCGCTGGGCCAAACTGTCGCCTCGTGGAAGCTACCCGCCAAGTACCGGGGCAAGGACACCGGACGGCTCGCAGACCCCAAAGGGATCCTCATACGCGAAGTTTCCGTGGGAAAGCGTCGCTACCGAGAGAGCGATGCTCCGGATGTGCTCGAGAGGGCCGTCGCGGCGGGCGCGCATCTTCGGCCGCGCGGCTCTAACCGCTCGTGGGCGCGCCTCACGACGGACGTGGACCAGTGCTGCCGCGGTCACCTGCAACGGTCAGGTTGACAGGTCCGCGTCATCGTGGGCTCTCTCAGCATCCAGGGCGGCCTCGCAACGTCGTGGTGACCGGCTACCGGTTGAAGTCCGCCTTGCGGATGAGCG
>WHSL01000230.1 GCA_009380095.1 Streptosporangiales bacterium
CACGAGGCCGCAGCGCGCGGGCACGGCGCGAAACCGCAGCGCGCGGGGCCGCCGCGAAGCCGCAGTGCGCGGGCGCGGCGCGAAGCCGCAGTGCGCGGGCGCGGCGCGAAGCCGCAGTGCGCGGGCGCGGCGCGAAGCCGCAGTGCGCGGGCGCGGCAAGGGGTGGCGATGGCCCGGCGGCGGGTGGTGGGCCGCTTGATCGATGCGGCGTCGGGTGATCGTCGGGGCCGCGGGGGCGGACGGGGCGCCGTAGGATCGGGCGCATGCCGGCCCGCTCCCCCCGCTCCGCCGTGCGGCTGCGCCTGATCAGCGCGGTCGTGGCCGTCGCGGCGCTCGCCGACATCGGCGTGGGCGTCGCCGTGCTCACGGACCGGCCCGCCGCCGGCACGGCGCCCGCCCCCGCGTCCGTGACGGACGACTCCGCCGAGCTGGCCGACGCCCGCCGGCTGCTGGAGGCGCGGGCGGCCGCCGTACGGGAGCACGACCGCGCGGCCTTCATGGCGGACGTGCTGCCCGGCCGCGGCCCGCGCGGCACCCAGGGCCGACTGTACGACAATCTCAAGAAGCTGCCGTTCCACACGTTCGCGTACACGCTCACCGACACCTCCGGTCCCCCGCCCGGCGCCGCCGAGTGGCTGGTCCGGGTCCGGCTCCGGTACGGGCTGCGCGGCTTCGACGCCGCCGACGTGTCGCGCACCACCTACGTGCGGCTCGCCAAGTACCAGGGCCGGTGGCTGATCGCCGGCCAGCAGACCGACGGACCCGGCGACGCGGAGATCTGGGACCAGGGCCGTATCGACGTCGTACGCGGCGGCCGCAGCCTCGTCATCGGCACCGGCACGTCCCGGGAGCGGCTGCGCGACCTGGCGCGGCGTACCGACCGGGCTGCGGAGATCGTGGACGAGATCTGGGGCCGGTCCTGGGGCCGCCGCGCGGTGGTGCTCGTCCCCTCCGACACCAGCCAGGCGCAGCGCCTGGCCGACGGTGAGGGCGAGCTCGGCCAGATCGCGGCGCTGCAGACGGTCGCCGCCGGGGAGGCCGACACGCCGCCGCCCGGCACCGGCGACCGGGTGTTCGTGGTGCCGCCGAACTTCTTCGGCAAGCTCACCCCGGAGGGCCGCGCGGTGGTGCTGACGCACGAGCTCACGCACGTCGCCGACCGGGAGTCGATCTCGGGGAACATGCCGATCTGGTTGGTCGAGGGCTTCGCCGACTACGTCGGCTACCACGCGGTGCCGCCCGCGCCGCCGGCCGAGGTCGCCCAGGAGTTGGCCCGCGAGGTGCGCAAGGGCGAGGTCGCCGGCCGGCTGCCCGGCGAGGAGGACTTCTCGGCCACCGCGCGCCGGCTGCCGCAGGCGTACGAGGATGCCTGGCTGGCCTGCCGGATGATCGCCCAACGTCATGGGCGCGCGAAGCTCTTGGCGCTGTACCGTGCCGCCGGGCGCGGGACCGGCACGACCGAGCAGATCGAGGAACGGGCACTGCGCGAGGTGCTCGGCGTGTCGACGGAGGAGTTCACCGCGCAGTGGCGCGCGTACGTGCGCGAGACGCTGGGATGAGGGGGTCCGTGGAGAGCGAGGACGGCACCGGAGGGGGACGGCCGCGCCGCGACGGGGTGCGGCGGCACGCGCTGTGGGCCTGCCTGGCCCTGGGTGTGGTGCTGCTCGCGGTGGTGGTGATCACCACACCATGGGGATCGCTGCCCGGGCCGATCCCGCCGCCCGACCCGGAGCGGGACTTCACCGCGGCCGAGATCGCCCGCGAGCGCGCGTTCAGCGCCGCGCTGCGGCTGCCCTCGTACGCGGGCCTGCTCGTCGGGCTGGCGGCCGCGCTGGTGGCGGGGCTGACGCCGCTCGGCGCCCGGCTCGCCCGGGCGGGCGCGCGGCTGCTGCCCTGGTGGCCGGTGCGCACGGTCGTCGCCGCCGCACTCGTCACGCTGCTGACCACGGTGGTGGCGCTGCCGTTCGACGCCTGGCGGGAGACGATCCTGCGCGCGTACGGGCTGTCCACCCGTGACTGGGGGATGTGGGCGGCCGACCAGGCGCGCTCGTACGCCATCGGGGCGGGGCTCGCCGCGATCGTGGTGCTCGCCGTGGTGGCGCTGGCCCGGCGGCTGCCGCGGCGGTGGTGGATCCCGGCCACCGCGGGCGGCTTCCTGCTGGTGGTCCTCGGGTCGTTCGTGTACCCGCTGCTGGTGGAGCCGGTCTTCAACACGTTCACGCCGATGCGTGAGGGGCCGCTGCGCACCCGGCTGCTGGCGCTGGCCGCCCGCGACGGCGTCCCGGTCCGGGACGTGCTGGTGGCGGACGCCTCCCGGCGGACGACCGCGCTGAACGCGTACGTCTCCGGGTTCGGCTCCACCCGGCGCATCGTGGTGTACGACACGCTGCTGGAGCGTGGCACGCCCGAGGAGGTGCGGCTCGTCGTGGCGCACGAGCTGGGCCACGCGGAGCGCGGCGACGTGCTGTACGGCACGCTCGTCGGGGGGCTCGCGGTGGCCGCGGCGACCGGCGCGTTCTACCTGGTGGTGACGTCACCGCGGCTGCTGCGCCGGGCGGGTGCGACGGGTCCGGGAGACCCGCGCTCCGTGGGCCTGCTGCTCGCCACCGTGACGGTGTTCAGCACGCTCGGCGGCCCCGCGCAGAACCTGATCAGCCGGCACATCGAGGCGCGCGCCGACGTCCACGCGCTGGACCTCACGCGGGATCCGGCGACGTTCGCGCGGATGCAGCGCTCGCTGTCGCTGTCGAACATCGCGGACCTGACGCCCAACCCGGTCGAGTACGCGCTGTACGCCTCGCACCCGACGGGGCCGCAGCGCATCGCGATGGCCATCGGCTGGGCGCGGCTGCACGACGTGCCCGAGCCACCGCCACTCGCCCGCAGGCGCTGACTCTCCGCCGCCCGGAGAACGATGCCCCGCCGCGGTTCCCCCATGACCCATGGAGACGGCGACGCCCCGCCCGCGCGTAGGCGGACGGGGCGCTGCGGTCGGGTCTACGGCCGGACGCCGCCGACGAAGTTGGCCCAGTAGTAGCCGTCCATGTCGACCTCTTGGACGGTCTTGCCGCTGCTCGGCGCGTGCACCATCTTGCCGTTGCCGGCGTACATGCCCATGTGGCTCGGCGCGCTGGAGTCGTAGAAGAACACCAGGTCGCCGGGCTGCAGCGCGGCCTTGGTGACCCGGGTGCCCGCGTTCCACTGCGCCTGGGAGGTGCGCGGCAGGCTCACCCCGGCCGCTCCCCAGGCGTTCTGGGTGAGGCTTGAGCAGTCCCAGGAGTCGGGACCGTTGGCACCGTACCCGTACGGGTCGCCGATCTGCTGGTAGGCGAACTGCAGCGCGACACGCGCGTTGCCGCTGGCCGGGCCGGTATAGTTCTGCGGGATGCCGCCCGGCGCCGGCGTGGTGTAGCGGGCCAGGATGCGCCGCTGCTCCGCCAGCTTGGACTCGACCGCGTTCTTCTTCTTATTGATCTTCTTGTAGGCCGCGAGCGCCTCGTCGTACGCGGACTTGGCGTCGGCGCGCAGCTTGGCCAGCCGCTCGGCCACGGCCGCGTACTCCTCGAACTGGGAGGCGCGGACCTTGGACATGTGGTTGAGCGTCGCCACCTGATCCAACAGCGACTGCGGATCCTCGCTGGTGATCATCGTCATCGGCGAGGTGAGGTCGCCGGTGCGGTACGCGGCGGCGGCGAGCTGGGCGACCTTGGTCTTCAGCTCGTTGAACTCGGCCTCACTCGTCTTGAGCTGGGCCTTGACCTTCTTGTACCGCTTCGCGGCGGCCTGACGGTCCACCACGGCCTGGTTGTAGTCGTCGACCAGCTTGCTCGAATCGCGCATCAGCTTGTCGATGCGGTCGCGGACCTCACCCTCGGAAGGGTCGGCCGAGGCGACGCCTTGCGGCAGGGCCAGAGCCCCTGCGGTGACCAAACCGATCCCAAACGCGACACGGCGCAGTGAAGCACCGTTGCGGCGTGTGACCACGGACGGACACGCTCCTTCTCCCACGAACCGCCTACCGGGTGAGCTGACGGGTTCGGGCGGTGGAAGGCGCGCCCTACGGCCACGCTCGTGCGCAGCCGATTCACCCCGGGATACATGGTTCCCCGGCTCCCGGGCCCGCGAATCGCGTGGGGGCGCTGATTCTCGGGTGACCGGAACTCGGCGTGGACGGACCGCCGCCGCCGGTCGGCGACTGGTGAGCGATCTGTCCGCCGGTAGACGGTACTGAAACGGATCTCCCACCACAACCGGAACGTCAACTCTTGTGCTCCGTCTTGTCCGGCCAGTGCCCGTTTCGTACGTTTCACCCGATAGGCTGCCCGGTTTCGGTTCGGTCCCCGGGCCGGAGCGGCAGGTCAGATCGGCTCGAGCTCCGGGCGCTTGCCGGTCAGCCCGTCCCCGGACGAGCGCCCTCGGACCCGGCGCCCCACCCAGGGCACCAGGTGCTCCCGCGCCCAGCGCGCGTCGGAGAGAAGCCGCACAGCGGGCCGCGGCCGGGGCAGCGGCGGCAGCGGCTCCCGCCAGTCCCCCGCGCCCGGGACGCCGAGCGCCTCCAGCACCCGCAGCGACACCCGGCGGTGGCCCTCGGCCGACATGTGCAGCCGGTCCTCCGCCCACATCCGCCAGTCCCGCAGCACCCGCATGTCCCACTGGTCCACCAGCAGCGCCCCGTGCCGCGCGGCGATCAGCCGGACGTGCTCGTTGAACACCGCGACCCGCCCGCGGGTGAGCCGGATCACCGGCGCGCCGGCGGGGTCCGTACCGGTGAAAAGGATCACGTCGGCGCCCGCGCCGCGGAACCGGCTCACCACCTCCTCCAGGCGGCGCGCCATCGCGTCGATGTCCACCGACGGGCGGAGCAGGTCGTTCCCGCCGCCGTGGAAGGAGACGAGGTCCGGGCCGAGCTCCAGCGCGCGATCCACCTGCTCGGCCACGATCTGCGGGAACGTGCGGCCGCGTACGGCGAGGTTGGCGTAGCGGAGGCCCGTGCCGCCCGGCGCCCCGGCGGCGAGCGTGGCGGCGACCCGGTCGGCCCAGCCGCGCCAGCGGCCCGGCCGCTCCGGATCCGGATCACCGAGCCCCTCGGTGAAGGAGTCGCCGACGGCGACGTAACGGGTCCAGGTCATGGCTCCATTCTTCCGCCACCCGCCGGGTGCTCGGGCCGAGGCCCTGGCCCCGGCCCTGGTCAGGCCCTCTCCAGGCGGCGCAGCAGGGCCGCGGACGGGACCGGCCGGGCGCCCGCCCGCCGTACCTCCGTGATGATCTCCCGGTCCGAGGTCACCACCGCCACCGGCCGGCCCGGCGGCTCCGCCCGGACCATCCGTACGATCACCTCGTCGGCCGTCTCGCCGGGCGAGCTGAACGCGACCCGTACGCCGCGGGGCGCGGGCAGCGAGAGCGGTGCCTCCACCTCGGCGCCGTCGAACACGCAGGTGATCTCCACGCCGGTACGGGCCGCGATGCCGCCGAGTCCGCCGAGCAGCCGCCGCCGCTGATCGGCCAGCGGCAGCGTGGGATAGCCGGTCTTGGTGACGTTGTAGCCGTCCACGATCATGTGCAGGCGCGGTACCTGGAGCAGCCGGTCCAGCAGGCCCGGGTCGTCGTCCGGCACCCCGGCGAGCAGCCCGGCCGCGCCGGACGCGGGTACGGCGGTGCCCACTGCCACGTCGCCGGGGCGGTCGATGGTGGCGGGCAGCGAGAGCTCCCGGCGCAGTCCGGCGGCGGCGTCGGAGAGCACGTCCAGCAGCATCCGGAGCCGGGCGTCGGCGAGGCTGCGGCCCTCCCGGGTGGCGCGTTTGGCGTCCTCCAGCTGCGCCTCCGCGGCCGCGAGCCTGCCGCGGAGCCGGCGTGCCTCGGTGTCCGCGGTGCTCTGCGCGTGCGCCGCCGCCTCCCTGAGCCGGCCGGCCTCCGTCGCCGCGGCCTCCGCCCGGGACTCGACCTCCTTCGTACGCTGCCGGGCCTCGTGCAGCCGGCGGCGCAGGTCCGCGATCTCGCCGCGGGCCGTCTTCAGCTCGCCGCGCAGCCGCTCGGTCTCGCCGCGCGCGTCCTCCTTCAGGGAGGCGAGCTCGTGCCGCAGCCGGGACGCCGTACGCTGCGCGGCGGCGCTCTCCTCGGCCGCCGCCGTACGCTCCAGCTCGGCGCGGACGCGCTCCGCCTCGGCGGCCCAGTCGCCGGGGCGCAACAGGTACGCGGCCGCCGCGACCAGCACCGGGTCCGCGGCGGGCGGTGCGGCGCCCGCCGCCACGCCGGCCGCGAGATCCGGCCAGCGGGACCGTACGAGCTCGGCGACCTTCTCCCGGAACTCCGGGTCGGCCTCCAGGTGCGCGGCGATCTGCGGGGCGCCGAGCCGGGCGCGGCGGCGCGGCTCGAACCGGGCCACCCGGCGCAGCGGCGCGGGCACCTCCGTACCGGGCAGCCTGCCCAAGGTCTCCGCCGCGAGCTCCAACACCTTCACCCGCACCGGATCCGGAAGGGGCGCCGGATTGATGGCGGACGACGGCACCGGCTCCGGCGGCGCGTCCCCTGCCAACGGCGTCGCGGACGAGGGCGACACGCCGCCGTCCCCTTCGCCCGGTGTCCCGGCACCCTCCTCGCGCGGCACGCCGACGCCTCCCCCGCCCGGCGTCCCGGAGCCTCCCCCGCCCGGCGTCCCGGCACCCTGCTCGCGCGGCGTGTCGGCGCCTCCCCCGCGCGGCGTGTCGGCGCCCTGCTCGCCCGGCGTGTCGGCACCCACCCCGCCCTGCGCGGCGGCGCCCACCCCGCGTGGCGTGTCGGCGCCTCCCCCGCGCGGCGTGTCGGCGCCCGGCGCGTCGGGCGCGTTGCCGGGTGGGGTGGCCGTGTCGCCCGGCGGGGGCGTGCCGTCCGGGTGTGGCGTGTCGGAGCCGGGTGTGGGGGGTGGGCCCGGGGCGTGTTGGGCCGTCATCCCCGGGCCTCCGGGGTGTGCGCGCCGCTCCGGAGGTGAACGCCGGCGCCCTTCCGCGTGACGGTCCGGCGTCGCCGGCGGAAATCCCCGATGGCCGCGGGCTGGCGCACGATGGCTTCCCCTCCACTCGAGAGATTGTGTCTATCACGCTTCTGACCTGCACGGTTGACCGCGAGGTACGGAACCGTGCCGGACAGTCTCTCGCGATCCCTACCCACGTCCCAAGTGCGCGGAGACGCGTACGCTCTCCTGCACGCCGGTTCAGCGGCGTTCAGTCGACAACGACGCCGACCGAAGGGGGAGGCCGGATGGCCACGACCGGAGCAGCGACGGGGGCACAGCAGCCGTACTCGCCCGGCCGGACCGAGGAGCCCACCGCGACCACCGGCGCCCGGCCGGACGACCCGATCGGACGGATCGTCCGGGACGAGCGCCCCTGGGGTGCGTTCGAGCGCTACACGCTCAACGAGCCGTGCACGGTGAAGGTGCTCACCGTGGAGCCGGGCGGGACGCTCAGCCTGCAGCGGCACGCGCACCGCGACGAGATGTGGGTGGTGCTCGACGACGGCGCCGTCGTCGAGGTCGACGGGCGCCGCTCAGAGCCGGGGGTGGACGCCCGGGTCTTCATCCCTGCGGGCAGCACGCACCGGCTCTCGTCTGCTGGCCCCCGGGTCCGCGTGCTGGAGATCGCCTTCGGCCACTTCGACGAGGACGACATCGAACGCCTCGACGACGCCTACGGCCGCGACTGACCCCGCACTCGCAACCGCAGCCGCAGCCGCTCAGCCGGGCGGTGCCCCATACTGCCCGGGCCCGGGCGGCATCCCACCCGCTGGGGCGCCTCCCGGCGGGGACCCACCCGGCGGATTGCCACCCGGAGGGGTCCCACCCGGCGGGGTCCTGGGCGGAGTGTCACCGGGCGGAGTGCCACCGGGCGGAGTGCCTCCCGGAGGAGTTCCGTATGGCGGATGGCCATAGCCCGGCTGGGGGCCCTGCCCAGGCGATGGGCCGTAGTCCGGCTGCGGACCATGACCAGGTGGAGGACCATAGTCCGGATGCGAGCCCTGACAGAGGGCCATAGCCCGGCTGGGGCCCCTGCCCGGGCGGTGGTCCATAGCCGGGCGGCGGACCGTAGCCGGGCGGCTGGCCGGGCAGCTGGCCGGGCGGGCCGTAGCCCGGTTGCTGGCCGTAGCCCGGGGGCTGGCCGTAGCCGGGGGGCTGGCCGTAGCCGCCGGGGCCCGGGGGCGGTCCGCCGGGGGGCGTGCCGCGGAAGTAGGCGGCGGACGACTTGACGTTGGTCAGCACGATCGCCGGGATGCCGACGAGGAAGAGCAGCAGCCCGGCCGGAGCCCGCTCGAGGCCGGCCAGCGAGGTCAGCATCAGCAGCGGCATGAGGATGTTGAGCGCGATGCGGACGCCCCGGCGCCCGGGCCGCATCATGATCGCGGGTACGCCCGCCATCGCCCCGGGGAGCAGCATCGCGCCGAACGCGTAGCCCGCGGTCTCGGCCCCGTCACCGCCCCCGGACGTCGCCGCGGCGTTGAGCCCGCGCAGCGCCGCCAGGCCCACGAGGACCCACAGGATGACCCGCAGCGCCCGGATGGACCCGGGATCCCGAGGCGGCGCGGGAGGTTGCCATTGATAACTCATCGTGCAGGCATCGTGGTCCACCCGCCCGCCCACCGCAACCCGCCCGCGACGCCGCTCACCACCCGCCCACGACCCCACTCACGAACCCGCTCACCACCCGACTCGACACCCCACTCACCAC
>WHSL01000217.1 GCA_009380095.1 Streptosporangiales bacterium
CCTAGCCGGGGCCGGCCGACCCGGAATTGTCGGTGGCGTCCTGTAAGCATGAGGCGTGAGCATCGACATCGACCGTGCGCAGGTCCTGGCGTATCGGGCGGAGGCGACCGGGCTGGGGCGCACCGTCCCGTTCGCCGAGTCGCCCGTGCTCGGCATGGGCCTGCAGGACACCCCGGCCGGCGCGGCCCGGCTCGCCGTCGCGGCGCGTACGGCTGCGGAGTCCTGGCCCGGGGTCGCGGAGGCGATCGACGCGGCGCTCGGCGGCGGCTGGTCCGGCGTCGACGGGGCGGGGCCGGGTGACCTGGCGATGGCGTGGTCGGTCCGCGGCGCCCCGCACCTGCACCGCCGTGCGGACCTGGAGCGGCTCGCCCGTGCCCTGTGGCCGGTGAACGACGCCGACGCCACCGCCCGCATCCTGACCCCCGCCATCCCGGAGGCGGAGAAGCTCGGCAGGCGGGCGTTCACCGCCGCCGCGCACGCGTTCCACGCGGTGGTGCGGGAGCCGATGCCGCGCGGTCAGGTCAGCACCGAGGTGAGCGCGCGGCTCCCGGCCGAGCTCACGTTCTTCTGCCCGCCCTGCGACGCCACCCACATCTCCGGCGCGCTGTTCCAGCGCGCCGCGCTGTACGCGGGGCTGCGCCTGGAGCCGCGCGGCCGCACCATGTATCTCACCCCGATCGCCGGCTGGCCGGGCGTGCCGGACCGCGCGGCCGGGACGGCGGAGCTGATCGCGGCGTACCTGCGGCTGCTCGGCCCGGCCGCGAAGGCGGACGTCGCCGGCTGGCTCGGCACCGCGCCGGGGGCCATCGCCGAGGTGTGGCCGGAGAATCTCGCGGAGGTGCGGGTCGAGGAGCGGAGGACCTTCATCCCAGAGGACCGGCTGGACGTGCTCCGCGCCGCGCCCCCGCCGGACTACGTGCGGCTGCTCCCGGCGGGTGACCCGTACCTGCAGGCCAGGGACCGGTCGCTGATCGTGCCGGACAAGGCGAGGGCCAAGTCGGTCTGGCCGGCCCTCGCCGCGCCGGGCACGATTTTCGCGGACGGCGAGATCGTCGGCACCTGGCGAGCGCGGAAGTCCGGCAGGATTCTGCGGCTCACCATCGAGCCGTTCGCGCCGTTCGCGCCGTTCGCGCCGCTCACGCCGCTCACGCCGCGGCAACGCGCCGCCGTCGAAGCCGAGGCCCCCACGGTCGCCGCTGCCAAGGGCGCGGCAACGGCCGAGGTCACCTTCACCGACCCTTGACCCCGCCACCGTCCGCGAGGACGTCGACGATGGAGCGGGCGGTTTCGAGGAGGTCGGCGCCGGTGGCGTCGGGGGTGGGCATGGTCTCCAGCCGGACCACCTCGCCGCGCGACACCCAGGCCGTACGCATCCCGGCCCGGCTCGCGCCCAGCAGGTCCCACGCGTGTGAGGCGATCATCACCGCGTCGCCCGGCTCGGTCCCGATGCGGCGCAGTCCGTTGCGGTAGACTTCCAGGCTCGGCTTGTACGCCCGGCAGGTCTCGCTCCCGACCACGTGCTCGAACCTGTCGCGCAGCCCCGCCGCGTCCAGCGAGCGTTCGGCCGTCTCGGTCGGGCTGTTGGTCACGGTGGCGATCCGCAACCCGGCCTCGGCGAGCACGTCCAGGGCGGCCTCCGCCTCCGGATACGGCGGCAACGCCCGCGCCGCCGCGATCGCCGACTCCACGGCGGTCTCCACGGCGTCCCCGTGCTCCCGCCCGGCGAGGGCGAGGCGGCGCCGTGCTCCCGCCCGGCGAGGGCGAGGCGGCGCCGTACCGCCGCGGCCAGGTATTCGGTGAACGGCCGGTACCCGCCGGCCAGGCAGTCCGCCATCGCCTGGAACACCGTGTCGTGCAGCAACGTCAGCGCCGTCGCCTCGTCGTTCAGCGGCGCGGGCAACCCGCGGCTGATCGGCCCCGGGTCCAACAACGTCCCGTTCAGGTCGAAGACCACCCACCGCACACCCATACCGATCATCGTCCGCCACCCATACCCACCCGGCAACCGCCCGTAGGCGACCTGCCGGGCCTCGGGGAGTCGGCCGGGGAGCGGATGTGCCCCCGGAGGGCGCCGTCACTCCCCGGCTGTTTCCCCGGCTCCGGACAGGACGCCGGAGAACCGTCAGAGCTCGGCGCGGAGGAGGGTTTCGACCTGGGTGGTGGCCTCGATGACGGCGGGGGCGAGGGCGACGGCGTGGGCCCGGTCGGGCACCCGCCCGGCGGGGACGATGATGGCCAGCGCCCCGAGCGGCGCGCCGGTGAGGTCGCGGATGGGCGCCCCCACGGCCGAGATGCCGGGCTCGCCCTCCTCGAGGTTGACCGCGTACCCGGTCCGCCGCGTCTCGGCGAGCTCCCGGTCGAGCCGGGCGCGGTCGGTGGGGGAGGCGGGCGTACGGGCCGGAAGCTCACGCCCGGCGTACCGCCGGTCCAGCTCGACCGGCGCCAGCGCGGACAGGATCGCCTTCCCCGCGGCGGTGCAGTGCGCCGGCAACGCGAGCCCGGTGCGCGAGCCCACCCGGACCGAGCGCGTGCCTTCCACGCACTCGATGAACCGCACGTCACGCCCCTCCAGCACCGAGAGGCTGATCGTCTCCTGCGTCCGTACCGCCAGGTCCCGCATGACCTGGGCGGCGACCCGGCGGATGTCGATGCGGCCGATCGCGGTGAGCCCGATCTCGGTGAGCACCGGCCCGGGCCGGTACGCCCCGCCCGGCCGGTCCTGCAGCACGAAGCCGTGCTCGCGCAGCGAGTTGAGCAGCCGGTGCGCGGTGGAGCGCGCCACGCCGAGCAGGTCGGCGGCCTCCGCGACCCGGAGGGCCTGGTGTTCGCCGATCAGTGCGAGCAGCCGGAGCGCGTTGTCCACCGAGCTGAGCCCGGCGCCGCGACCATTGTTCGGCATAGCGGAATCATAGACGATCCATCTTCCGTCATAAGGAATCCTTGCTTAACGTAACGGGCATGACATCCGCCGTGACCGGCCGCCCGCCGGTGATCGTGGTGGGTGCCGGGCCGGTCGGCATGACCGCCGCCGCGGTGCTCGCGCGGGAGGGCCTCCGGGTGGTGGTCGTGGAGGCCACCACGGAGCCGATGCCCGACTGGCGCGCCTCCACGTTCCACGCCGCCACCCTGGAGCTCCTCGAGCGGATCGACATCACCCCCCGCATGCACGCCGAGGGCCTCGTCGTCCCGCGCTACCAGTTCCGCGACCGCACCGACGGCCTCGTCGCGGAGTTCGACCTCACCCTGCTCGCCGACGAGACCTCGTATCCGTACCGGCTGCAGCTCAACCAGCAGCGCCTCGTCCGTTTCCTGTACGACAGGCTGCTCGCGGAGCCGCACGTGGACCTGCGCTTCGGCACCCGGGTGACCGGCGTCAGCGACACCGGCGGCGCCGCCACGGTCAGCGCCGAGGGACCGGACGGGCCGGAGACGATCACCGGCTGCTTCGTGATCGGCGCCGACGGCCCGGCCAGTACGGTCCGGCGCAGCCTCGGCGTCCCGTTCGACGGCCACACGTACCCGGAGCGCTTCCTGATCGTCAGCACCCCGGTGGACATGCGCACCCGGCTGCCCGGCCTCGCCGAGGTCAACTACGTCTCCGACCCGCGGCAGTGGCTGTTCATCCTGCACACGCCGGAGGCGTGGCGGGTGCTATGGCCGGTGCCCGCGGACCAGCCCCCGGAGGAGGCCACCCGCCCGGAGGTGATCCAGCGGCAGCTGCAGGGCGTGGCCCCGCTGCCCGGCGGGTATCCCGTGATCGACCACCAGATCTACAACGTGCACCAGCGGGTCGCCGAGCGTTTCCGGACCGGCCGGGTCGCGCTGATCGGCGACGCCGCGCACATCAACAGCCCGGTCGGCGGGGTCGGCCTGAACAGCGGCATCCACGACGCGGTGGACCTGACGCTGCGGCTGACCCGCATCCTCACCGAGGGCGCCGACGCCGACGCCGAGCTGGACGCGTTCGAAGCCCGCCGGCGGCGTGTCGCGCTGGAGTACGTCCAGGCCGACACCCAGCGCAATACCGACCGGCTGCGCGAGACGGATCCCGCCGTACGCCGGCGGAACCACGACGACCTGCGGGCCATCGCCGCCGATCCGGATCGGGCGCGCGCCTGGCTGCGCCGTGTCAGTCTGCTGGAGAGCGTGCGCCGGTTCGGCATCGGCACACCACCAATCGAACCCGACACACACGAGGTGCGTATCCGATGACCGCCCCGACCGAGACCGAAGAGAAGGAACTCCAGGAGTTCTACGCCGACCTCGACAAGGTCGCCCTCACCCCGCTGTGGACGATCACCAAGGATCTGCTGACCGCCACACCCCGGCCCAAGGCCAAACCGTGGCTGTGGCCGGCCCGTACGTACCGTCCGCTGGCCCAGCGCGCGGTGCGCCTCGTCCCGGTGGAACGCGGCGGCGAGCGCCGGGTGCTGAGCCTCGTCAACCCCGGGCTCGCCGGCGCACCGTACGCGGCCGGCACGCTCTGGGGGGCCGTCCAGTGCCTCGGCCCCGGCGAGACCGCTCCCGCGCACCGGCACACACCCGGCGCGATCCGGTTCGTGCTGGAGGGCGAGGGCGTGTTCACCACGGTGAACGGCGACGCCTGCGACATGTACCCGGGTGACCTGGTGCTCACCCCGTCCTGGGCCTGGCACGACCACCAGGGCGGCGGCGAGACCGGCATGCTCTGGTTCGACGGCCTCGACGTGCCCATGGTGCAGGCGCTGGACGCGATCTTCTTCGAGCCGCACCCGCTGGACAGCCAGCCGGTGGACGACCGCAACGCCTCGGAGCGTACGTACGCGGGCCGCCCCGGCCGGTTCGCCGAGGGCGCGCTGGGCGGCGGGCCCGAGACGCCGCTGGCCCCGGTCTCCTCGCCGCTGCTCGTCTACCGCTGGGCCGACGTGGACGAACGGCTGTCCGCGCTGGCCGAGGCCGACCCGGACGCGGCGTCCGCGGAGATCGAGTACACCAACCCGGAGACCGGTACGGCGGTGCTGCCCACGCTGTCCTGCCACGCGCTGCGCGTGTTCGCCGGCCGCACCACGGCACCGCGCCGGATCACCGGCAACCGTGTGTACGTGGTGCACGAGGGCGCCGGGCACAGCGTCATCGACGGGCAGCGCTTCGACTGGGAGAAGGGCGACATGTTCGCCGTGCCGTCCTGGTCGGTGGCCGAGCACCACGCCGACGTACGGGCCGACATGTTCGCCATCGGCGACGCCCCGGTGCTGCGCGCGCTCGGCCTCTACCGCGAGGCGCCGGCCGAGCAGCAGCCCGTGACCTCGGTGTTCACCCCGCTGACCGGGGACGGCGCGTGAGGCTGGCGATCTTCGGGGAGAGCCGGCTCGGTGTGGTGAACGCGGCGGGCACGGCCCTGGTGGACGTGACCGCCGCGGTCCCCGGCCACGACCCGGACCCGCTCACCGCCGGCTGGTGGCGCGCGCTCTGCCGCGACTTCGCCGCGCTGCGACCCGCGCTGGAGGCGGCCGCCAAGGAGGGGCCGGAGATCGCGCTGGACACGGTGCGGCTCCGTCCCGCGGTGCTCGGCCCGTCCAAGGTGATCGCCGCCGCCTGCAACTACGCGGACCACGTGACCGAGATGCACGGCGTGCAGGAGCGCACGCTGGGCAAGGTCGAGCACTGGATGATGGACTTCGACGTCTTCCTGAAGGCGCCGTCGTCCCTGGCCGGGCCCGCCGACGACGTCGTGCTGCCGCCGGAGGAGGTCGCCGCCGGGCACGAGATCCACCACGAGTCGGAGCTGGTCGTGGTGGTCGGCACCGGCGGGCGTGACATCCCCGCGGAGACCGCGCTGGATCACGTGTTCGGCTACACGCTCGGCCTCGACATCACCGTACGGAGCCAGGCCGACCGGTCGCGGCGCAAGTCGTACGACACGTTCAGCCCGATCGGGCCGTGGCTGACCACCGCCGACGAGACCGGCGACCCGGCCGGCCTCACCATCGACCTGGTGCTCAACGGCGAGGACCACCGGCAGCACTGCGACACCGCCGACATGCTCATGCCGGTGCCGGAGGTGATCGCGTACGCCTCACGGATCATGACGCTGCACCCGGGCGACGTGATCTTCACCGGAGCTCCTTCCGGCGTCGGCCCGATCCAGGCCGGCGACCTGCTCGACACCCGGATCTCGCGGCTGGGAGGGATGACCATCCGCGTGCGCTGACCGCCTTTGGCCCCCTCGGAGGCCGCCCGCGACCCGGACGTACGACGTGCGAAAGGAACTGGAGGAGGCGCGGCTGCGGCCGTACCACTGGATGCTCATCGTGATCGTCTGGCTGGCGATCTTCTTCGACGGGTACGACGTGTTCGTCCCCGCGTACGTGATCCACTTCGTCACCGAGCCGTGGGGGCTGAGCAAGGCGGAGGCCGGGCTGCTCGTCTCGGCCGGCCTGGTCGGGGTGGGGATCGGGGCGATCGGCCAGGGGTTCATCGCGGACCGGATCGGCCGGCGGCCCACCATGATCGCCGGGCTGATCATCTCCGGCGTGCTGTCGGCGGCGACCCCGCTGATCGGCACCTCGTACGGGAACTTCCTGCTCATCCGGGTGCTCACGGGCATCGGGCTCGGCGTGGTGATGCCGCTCGGGACCGCGTACATCAACGAGTACCTGCCGAGGATCGTGCGGAACCGGCTGGCGTCGCTGGCGGCGGCCGGGTTCTCCATGGGGGCCGTGGCGGTGTCGCTGCTCGGCGCGGCGTACACCGAGCAGTACGGCTGGCAGCTGCTCTTCTACATCGGCTCCGGCGCGGCGCTCGTCGGCCTGCTGTTCGTCTTCGTGTTCCCGGAGTCCGCGGAGTGGCTCGCCGCGCACGGACGGCAGGAGGAGGCGCGGCGGATCATGGCGCGGATCCGGCCCGACCGCGCGGAGGAGTACCGGAACGCCACGCTGACCGCGGCGCCCGCGTGCCCCGCGGCTGGGCGATCCCGCTGAAGCCGCAGTACCTGGTGGCCACGCTCGCGCTGTGGACCGGCGCGTTCATGCTGCTGTTCGGCAACTACGGGCTGAGCGCCTGGACGCCGAACGTGATGGTGGAGGAGACCGGCGGCTTCCAGGAGGGGTTCTCCTTCGGCGCCGCCCTGCACAGCGTGCCGTTCCTCGGCGGCATCGCGTGCGGCTGGCTCGCCGACCGGTGGCTGGGGAAGCGTACGGCGCTGGCGCTGTGGGCCGGTCTCGGCGCGCTGACCACCCTGTCCATCGCGTTCAGCACCAACGCGCTGTTCAACTTCTTCGCGGTCGCCGCGGCCGGGTTCTTCATCATCGGCTCGCAGTTCATGATCAACAACATCTGCGCGATGACGTATCCGGTGCAGGCCCGGAGCACCGGCGTCGGCCTGATGCTGGGCGTCGGCCGGCTCGGCGCGATCCTGGGCCCCTACCTCGGGGGCGCCCTCATCGGCGCCTTCGGCAACCATCTGGTCTTCATCGCCGTAGCCGTCGCCGCCGCCTGCGTCATGCTCGCCGCCTACTTCGTCATCCCCAAACCGACCGGCGTCCCGCAGCCGACCACCACCACCGAGGAGGAGGTCCCCGTCAGCGGACCGTGACGGTGAGGGTGTGCCAGCCGGTGGAGCCGTCGGGGGCGATGGGGGTCTCCTCGCCGGTCTGGGTGCGGCCTTCGCCGTCGGTGGCGCGGACCTGGAGGCGGTGGGTGCCGGGTGTGGCCTGCCAGTCGTACGCCCACTGCCGCCAGGTGTCGATGCCCGGGACCTGGGCCAGCCGCGCCTCCTCCCAGGCGCCGTCGTCGGCCCGTACCTCGACGGCGTCCACGCCCCGGTGCTGCGCCCAAGCCACGCCGGCCACGGTCACCCGGCCTGGCCGTAGCCGTGCGCCGGAGCGTGGTACGTCGATGCGGGAGGCGGTCTTGATCTCGGCGCGGTCCGCCCAGCCGCGGTCCACCCAGTACGCGCGCTCGTCGGCGTACCGGGTCAGCTTCAGCTCGGTCACCCACTTGGTGGCGGACACGTAGCCGTACAGGCCGGGGACGACCATCCGTACCGGGAAGCCGTGCCCGAGTGGCAGCGGCGCGCCGTTCATGGCCACCGCGAGCTGTGCGTCGCGGCCGTCGAGCACGGTCTGTACGGGCGTGCCGATCGTCATGCCGTCGCTGGACCGGCTGAGGATCTGGTCGGCGCCGGCGCGCGGGCGGGCCATCCGGAGCACGTCCGCCAGCGATGCGCCGAGCCAGCGGGCGTTGCCCACCAGGTCGCCGCCGACCTCGTTGGACACGCAGGCCAGCGTGGTGTCGTGCTCGAACATCGGGAGTTTGAGCAGGTCCGCGTAGGTCAGCTCGACCTCGCGTTCGACCATCCCGTGGATGCGCAGGGTCCAGTCCTCGGGGCTGATCCGCGGCACGATCAGCGCCGTGTCCACCCGGTAGAAGTCGTCGGCCGGGGTCGTGAACGGGCTGAGGCCGGGAATGGGCAGGTCCACGCCTCGGGGCAGCGGTGCGGCGGGCCGGGCGGGCCGGGGCAGTGCGGCGGCGGCGCTGGCCGGGTCCACGTTGAGCGTACGGAAGAGTGCGCCGCCCACGCCGCCCGCCACCGCGGCCACGCCGAGCGTCCCCGCCCCCGCGACGAGCAGCCGCCGCCGATCCCGATCGACCGTCTCCACCCGCGCGGAGCGAGCCCCGGCGCCTTCGGCGGCCCCGGCCTCTTCCGCGTCGGCGGACGCCGTATCTCCCGCGTCCGCGGGCTCCGCCTCCTGTCGCGCGGACGCCGCCTTCAGGAGTAGTTCGGCGCGGCGGGTGAGAAGGGTGAGGGCGCCGAGCGCGGCGACGATGCCGATCAGCGTGGGCAGCGCGTCGGTATACGCGGAGTCCGGCCTCGTCACCGCCGCCGCCACGCCGAGCGCTCCGATCACCGTCACCGCCCACCGCGCCACTGTGAGCCGGCCCAGCGCCAGCCGGCCCAGCGCCAGGCTCGCCGCGGTCAGCACCACGATCACACCGATGATCAGGACGAGCTTGTCGCTCTCCCCGAACGTCCGGATGGCCCACTGCTTCACCGGCTCAGGCGTCATGTCCACGACGGAGTCGGCCACGGCGAGCAGGGGGAACGCGGATGGCCGTACGACCGCCGCCGCGAGCAGCGCGACACCGAGCCCGGCGGCGAGCGTGGCGAACCCGTTGAACGCGCCCACGACGGACCGGCGCGAGGTGAAGTCCATGTCTCGATTCTGCGCTTCCCCAGGCTCAACGAGTCTTACAGAGCGGTGACGACTCGCGCCTGCGCCGGATTGTCGGTGCCCCCCGGTAGCGTCGCCG
>WHSL01000061.1 GCA_009380095.1 Streptosporangiales bacterium
CGGCGTCGGTGGTCTCGGCGTCGGTGGTCTCGGCCGTGACCTCGGCGGACTCGTCCGCCTCCTCCTCGCCGCCCTCGGCCTCCCGCTGGACGGCCATGACGTCGACCTCGTTGCCGTCCTCGTCGGTCACCTTGGCGTGCTCGACCACCAGGCTGAGCGCCTTGCCGCGCAGCACCTCGGTGTACGCGACGCTGATCTGGTTGCTCTCCACCAGGTGCTGGGCGAGCGCGTCGGGCGAGACGCCCATCCGCATGGCCTGGTCGACGACGTAGCCGGTGAGGTCGCTGTCGTCGACGCCCAGCTCCTCCTGGAGGGCGAGCTGGTCGAGGATGAAGCCGGCCTTGACGGCCTTGCGCGACCCCTCGTCGAGCTCGCTGTCGAAGTCCTCCTCGGACTGGTCCTGCATCTGCAGGTACGCCTCACGGCTCAGCCCGGCCGACTCGAGCTGCTGGTCGAGGCTCTGCTTGCGGCGGTCGACCTCGCCGGAGACGACGCTGTCCGGCAGCGGGATGTCCACCCGCTCGAGCAGGGCCTCCAGCGCGCGGTCGCGGGCCTGGCCGACCTGCGCGTACCGCTTGGAGCGGGTGAGCTGCTCGCGGATGCTCTCGCGCAGCTCGCCGATGGTGTCGAACTCGCTGGCCATCTGGGCGAACTCGTCGTCCAGCTCGGGCAGCTCCTTGGCCTTGACGCTCTGGACGGTGACCGTCACCTCGGCCTGCTCGCCCTCGGGGTCGCCACCCACCAGCGTGGTGGTGAAGGTCTTGGACTCCTCGGCGCTCATGCCGGGCAGCGCGTCGTCCAGCCCCTCGAGCATGGACCCGGAGCCCACCTCGTACGACGTGCCGGTGGAGCTCAGGTCCTCCAGCTCCTCGCCGGCGATCGTGGCGGACAGGTCGATGGAGACGTAGTCGCCGTTCTCCACCGGGCGCTCGACGCCGCTCAGCGTGGCGAACCGCTCGCGCAGGTTGCCGATCTGCTCCTCGACGTCGTCGGGGGTGATCTCGGCGGAGTCGACGGTGACCGGGAGGGCGTCGTACTCCGGCACCTCGAACCTGGGGCGGACGTCCACCTCGGCGGTGAAGGACAGCTGCTTGCCGTCCTCGATCTCGGTGATCTCCACCTGGGGCTGGCCGAGCGCGAACACCTCGGCCTCCTGCACGGCCTTGCCGTACAGCTCGGGCACCGCGTGGTTGACCGCCTCGCTGAGCACGGCGCCCCGGCCCACGTACTGGTCGATCAGCCGCGCGGGGGCCTTGCCGGGCCGGAAGCCCTTGAGCCGCACCTGCTGGGCGATCTCCTTGTAGGCCTGCTTCACGTTCGCCTCGAGCTCCTCGAAGGGAACCTCGATGCTGAGCTTCACCCGGGTAGGGCTCAGCTCCTCGACGTCGGTCTTCACGGGGCGGTACTCCTACTTTCCGGCGTTGCGTTCCTCGGCCGCGGCTGTTTGATCAACGCGCCTCCGGCACCCCCCTCCCCCGTATGCGGAAGAGGCCGCCCGACGAGTCTAGGGCAGTCTCGGTGCGGCCAGCGCCGCCCGCGACCGCGTCTCACCATGCGGACGGCTCGCCGGCTCACAGCTCCTTGACGTAGCTCTGCAGCAGCTTGGTGGTCTTCTTGCGCGCCTCGGCCTCGATGCACAGCCGGTCCATGACCATCATGTAGTGGTCGACCTCGTCACGCTTGTCGAGATAGATCGCACTCGTGAGCTGCTCGAGGTAGACGACATCGGGCAGGTCGCGCTCGGAGAAGCGCAGGATCGTGAACGGGCCGCCCGCGGCCGCGTGCCCGCCGTACTGGAACGGCATGACCTGCAGCTGCACGTTGCTCTGCCCGCTGTCGGTGAGCTGGATGAGGTGCTCGAGCTGGGCGCGCATGACCTCGGGGCCGCCGAACGGGCGCCGCAGCGCCCCCTCGTCGATGACCGCCCAGATCTTCGGCGCGTTGGACCGGGAGAGCAGGTCCTGGCGGGTCATCCGCAGGTCGACGCGGCGCTCGATGTCCTCGTCCGTGGCACCCGGGTGGCCGAGCATGATGACCGCACGCGCGTAGTCGCGGGTCTGCAGCAGCCCGGGGACGAACTGGACCTCGTACGTCCGGATGACGGAGGCGGCCTCCTCGAGCCCCACGAAGGTCTCGAACCAGTCCTCCATGAGGTCGTTGTACTTCTGCCACCAGCCGGGGCTGTTCGCCCGCTCGGCGAGGTCGAGGTACGCCGCCCGCTTCTCCGGCTCGTCCACCCCGTACAGCGTGAGCAGGTCGAGGATGTCGCGCGACTTGAAGCCGACCCGGCCCAGCTCCATCCGGCTGATCTTGGCGTGCGAGGCCCGGATCGCCTCCCCCGCGTCCTCCCGGCTGATCTGCTTCCCCTCGCGCAGCCTGCGGAGCTGGGTGCCGAGCAAAATGCGCAGCGCCGTAGGCCCGCCCTTGGCCCCACCGAAGAGCGAGGCGACGGCGGATGACTCGGGGACGGGATCGGGCTGTGCTGCGATCATGCCTGCCCTCCAGGCGGGCGGAGAACGTCCGTGGGTCCGTACATTAAGTCAACGCACCTGGTCAGAGACCGATGAGTCGCGGTGGGGGCACTCCCCGCCAAAGATCCCCCTCTGCTCAGGCGTGCCGACCGCATGCCGCATGCTACCGCGCGTTCGGCGAGCCGTCTGCGACCGCGAGGCCACAGAGTCGCTTCCTGGCCCCGTGACCTCGCGGTCGTCTCCGACGATCAGTTCACGATCAGGTCGTCGAACTCGCCGTCCTTCACTCCGTACACGAACGCCTCGAGCTCGGCTCGGGTGTAGACGAGCGCCGGGCCGCCGGGGTCCCGCGAGTTGCGCATGGCGATCTCGCCGCTGGCGAGCCTGGCCAGTTCGACACAACTGCCGTTGGGGTTGCTGTGCCGGCTCTTCCGCCACACGGCCTCGGTGAGCCGGGTGGCGGAGGTCCCGTTCACGTAGCGCTGGATCATGACCCCTCCGAGTGACGACAGGTGCAGATGCACGTGCATCTGTGCTTACCGATGTGCTTACAGATGCTCTTACATTAGTTCTTACGGATGTGCTTGCAGCAAGTCGATTCCTCGACCAGGATGGCGGTTGCTAGCCCTAGCAGGCTGTCTGATGAGCACCGCGAGGATCGAAATGACGCACCCGGCACGTCTGTCCATCGACATCACGGTGGACGATGCCGACTGGGACTGGCTGTCGCGCGCGCTGCTGAGCGCCTCCCCCGATCAGGGTGGCCCGGTGCCGTCGGCCGCGCCCTACGCCTACGCCTCACGGCACCCGGGCGTCGCGACCTGCGCCCTTTGGCCGGAGCCCAGATCCGTGCGCGCGGCTCGCATCTTCACCCAGTCCACGCTGCGTGAATGGCTCATGCACGATCTCGTGCACGATGTGGCGGTGACCGCCTCCGAGCTGGTCACCAACGCCTGCCGGTACGGGCTGGAACACGGGGCCGGCTTCACCTACGACAGGTCCATCCGGCTCGGCCTGCTGCGGCACGGCACGCACGTGCTGTGCGCGGTCGCCGACCCCGGTCATGACGCGCCGGTGCTGAACCGGTTCCCCGACGACGGGGAGACCGAGCTCGCCGAAGGGGGAAGGGGGCTGCAGGTCATCGCGTGTCTGAGCGAGGCCTGGGGCTGGACCACCCTGGAGCGTGCGGGAAAGGTGGTGTGGGCGGTTTTCGCCGTACCTCATTTGAAATCGGTGCCCGGGGCCGGGTGAGCCGGCGCTCGGCACCGTTCTCACGATGTGAGACAAGAACTCGGCTCGCGGGCGCCGGGCGCGGAGAACCCAGGCCGGTGGTCGTGTCTTATGGAGGGGAAGGCACGGCCACCGGACCTCGCCGCCGTTCCTCGTCTCACTCCGATCGCGTCGGACCCGGACTCACCAGATGCGGACCGGGAGCGACGCGAACGCGCGCAGCGTGTTGTTCGGCCGCGGTATGGGATCCCCGGTCGACTCCCACCCTGTGACGCGGCGCGCGAGTACGGAGACCAGGGCCTCCCCCTCCACCCGGGCGAAGGCCGCGCCCACACAGTTGTGGATGCCCGAGCCGAACCCGACGTGCGCGCCGATCCGTCGAGTGATGTCGAACTCTCCGGCGCGGTCCCACTGCCGCGGGTCGCGGTTGGCGGCGCCGAGGAACAGCAGCACCTTCTCCCCCGCCGGGATCCGCCGCCCCTCGACCTCGACCTCGCGGGTGGTGGTGCGGAAGAACGTCTGCACCGGTGAGGCGTACCGGATGACCTCCTCCAGCGCGTTGCCGGCCAGCGACGGGTCGGTGCGCAGCACCTCCCACTGCCGCGGGTGGGTGGCGAACAGCAGCACCGCGGCGGCGAGCGTGCTCACCGTGGTGTCGACGCCGGCCGAGAACAGCGAGCGGACGAGCAGCGCCGCCTCCTCCCGGCTGATCTCCCCGGTGTCCACGGCGGCCCAGATACGCGCGCCGAGGCCGTCCGGGCTCAGCGCCTCGCGCTCGCAGTGCTCGGCGATCCACGCCCGGACCGGCTCGGCCGCGGCGGTCGACTCCTCGAAGACGCGGTTCCGCGGGCCGAAGACGTTGAACACCATGGTCCCGTACGCCAGCAGGTTCTCCCGGCCCTCGGCGGGCAGGCCGGCCGCGTCGCCGAAGACGCGCAGCGGGTACGCCTCGGCCAGCGCCGGTACGGCGTCGAAGGAGCCGCGCGCGAGCAGCGAACGGACCAGTTCCTCGGCGCGGCGCAGGAACTCCGGCCGTAGCTCCCGTACGACGCGCGGCGGCAGCGCGCGGGCGGCGACGCGGCGGGCGCGGTCGTGCGCGGGCGGGTCGGCCTCCAGCAGCAGGCTCGGCGGCCGCCACGGCTTCTCCTTGCGGAAGTCGGAGATGCCGACGCCCGCCGACGAGCAGTACGTCTCGTGGTCGCGCAGCGCCTCGTGCACGTGCGCGTACCGGGCCATCGCCCAGACGCCGTACCGCTCGAGGTAGACGACGGGGCCGGCCTCCCGGAGCACCTCGTGGTACGGGTCCGGGCCGGTCAGGAAGGCGTCGGAGAACGGGTCCAGGTCGAGGACGGGGATCGGCTCTGAGGTCGCGGTGTGGCCGTTCGGCATGAGCGTGTCTCCTGCGACTGGGTCCTTTCCCGCAACATCGCACGTGGTGATCGGGGCGGCAAGGTCCGGCAGCAAGCTGTGCACCCCCCTGCGAGTGGCGGGCGCCGGGTGTCATATTAGAATCTGATTCGAAGTTTGCGAGGCACGGACCCACACCCCCGGGAGGGCCGGTTTGCGGGAGTCGCCAGAGTTGGGAACGTCGGCGTTCGAATCGGTGGACGACGTCGCGAAGCGGCTCGCCGAGGTGGGATACCTGCCCTCGGTCGCCGTGGCCACCACCGTGTTCTTGGCCGACCGGCTGGGCAAGCCGCTGCTCGTCGAGGGACCGGCGGGCGTGGGCAAGACGGAGCTGGCGCGGGCGGTCGCCGACGCCACCGCCGCGCAGCTGGTCCGGCTGCAGTGCTACGAGGGCATCGACGAGGCGCGGGCCCTGTACGAGTGGAACCACGCCAAGCAGCTGCTGCGGATCACTTCGGCACGCGACGAGAGCTGGGACGAGACCCGGTCGGACATCTTCAGCGAGGAGTTCCTGCTGTCCCGGCCGCTGCTCACCGCGATCCGCAACCCGGACCCCACGGTGCTGCTGATCGACGAGACCGACAAGGCCGACGTGGAGGTGGAGGGCCTGCTGCTGGAGGTCCTCGGCGACTTCCAGGTGTCGGTGCCCGAGCTGGGCACGATCACGGCGGAGCGGCGGCCGTTCGTACTGCTCACCTCGAACGCGACGCGCGAGCTCTCCGAGGCGCTGAAGCGGCGCTGCCTCTTCCTGCACCTCGACTTCCCCGACCCCGAGCTCGAGCTGCGCATCGTGCGGCTCCAGGTGCCGGAGGTCGACGTGGCGCTCGCCGAGTCCCTGGTCAGGGTCGTCGGCACGCTGCGCGAGATGGACCTGCGCAAGTCCCCGTCCATCGCGGAGACCATCGACTGGGCCCGTACGCTGCTCGCGCTCGGTGCCGAGAGCCTCGACGACGACGTCGTACGGGCCACCCTCGGCGTGGTGCTGAAGTATCAGGCCGACACCGAGAAGGCCATGTCCGAGCTGCGGCTGAACGGCGACGCGCGGCCGGTGCCGGGCGTGGCGGCGCGGTGAGCCGGGCGAGGGCGCCCCGATGAGCACCGATGTGGGCGGGATGTCCGGGCGGCTGGTGGAGTTCTCCGGCGCGCTGCGCGAGCACGGTGTCGCGGTCGGCTCCGGCGAGACCGTGGACGCCGCCCGGGTGATGACCGCCCTCGACCTCTCCCGGCGTGAGGAGCTGCGCGAGGGCCTGGCCAGTGCGCTGCTGCGCCGATCCGGGCAGCGCGGGGTGTTCGACGCGCTGTTCGACCTGTACTTCCCGGCGGCGGTCGGCCGCGCACATGGCGCCGCCGCCGGGAGCACCAACGCCGAGCCGTCCGCCCCCGATGACGTGGGGCGGCTGCGCGAGGACCTCGCCGCCGCGCTCGCGTCCGGCGACGAGGAGGAGCTGCGCCGGCTCGCCACCTCCGCGGTGGAGGGCCTTGGCATGTTCGGCGGCGGCACCGGCCAGGGCGGCTGGTCCGCGTACCAGACGCTACGCCGCATGCAGCCGGAGAACCTGCTGGCCAAGGTGCTGGCGGGGATCCGCGGCGCGGGCCAGGACGGCGAGGCCGCCTTTACGGACCGGCTGAACCGTGGCGAGGTCGAGCGGCGGATCTCCGGCTTCCGCTCGATGGTGGAGAACGAGGCGCGGCGCCGTACGGCGGAGCTGCGCGGGCGCGAGCGGATGGCCCGGTACGGGGTGCAGCGCTCCGCCGACCAGGTCGACTTCCTCAGCGCGCGCCGGGACCAGTACGCCGAGCTGCGCCGCGCCGTCTATCCGATGGCGCGGCGGCTGGCCACCAGGCTCGCGGCCAAGCGCCGCAAGTCCCGGCGCGGCGGCATAGAGCTACGCCGTACGCTCCGCCGGTCGCTGGCCACCGGCGGCGTGCCGGTACGGCCCGTCTACAAGACCCGCCGCCCGGGCCGGCCCGACCTGGTGCTGCTCTGCGACGTCTCCGGCTCCGTGGCCGGCTTCGCCGACTTCACGCTGATGCTCGTGCAGGCGCTGTCGGACCAGTTCAGCCGGGTCCGTTCGTTCGCGTTCGTGGAGACCACGGACGAGGTCACCGACCTGATCGCGCCCGGCGCAGCGGACCCGCTGGGGCTGGCCAAGCGGATCATCAGCGAGGCGCGCGTCACCAAGTGGGACGGGCACAGCGACTACGGCAACTCGCTGCGCGTCTTCACCGAGGAGTGGCCGGAGGTCGTGGGGCCGCGTACGTCGCTGCTGGTCCTCGGCGACGCCCGCACCAACGGCGGCGACCCCGAGCTGCCGGTGATGCACCGGCTCGCCGAGCGGGCCCGGCACGTGCACTGGCTCAACCCGGAGCGCCGGCAGCTCTGGGCCACCGGCGACTCCTGCGCCCTCGACTACGCCCGCGTCGTCCAGATGCACGAATGCCGCAACGCCCGCCAACTCCAACAGGTCATCGCCGGCATCCTCCCCGTCTGACCACCGCCCCCACCCCGCGATCGGAGTGGGGGCGGGGGTCTCACCAGTGAAGGATGCCGAGACCGGTGTTGACGACGTCGGAGGCTTCGATGTGGGCTTCGAAGACCGCGAAGGTCTCCTCGCGGACGAGGCCGCCGTCGGGGTCGGCGACGCCGACCAGCGTGCCGTCGGGTGAGCCGTCGCCGTGGATGCCGGTGGCGATACGGACGTGGGTGAGCCGGTTCCCGACGTACGCGTCGTCACCGAGCACCCACAGCGGCCCGTGGGCCTGCAGCAGCCGCAGGATGCCCCGCGGCATGAAGCTCTGTGGCCCCTCGGCCTTCAGCCCCAGTACCTCCGCGAGGCTGCGGACCTCGGCCACGTCGAGCGCGCGGCCCGCCTGGAAGCGCTCCAGCCACTCGTCGCCGGCCGCCTGGGCGGCCTGCTGGCTCGTATAGGAGCGGCCGTCGCGCCAGGCCAGCAGCATCGCCGCGGCCGCGGCCCAGCAGGTGCTCTCCCCGGTCTGGGCGACCGGCACCACCGCCGGGGTGACGGCGAAGTTCAGCCCGCCGGCACCGTCCGCGGCGTCCCCGCTGCGCACCTCCACGGTGCCGCTGGGCCGGGACACCTTCACCCGGGAGGCCGCCGATCCCGCGGCCCGGTCGATCACCTTCTGCACCTCGGGGCTGGCGGTGGGCCGCTGCGTCTTGGACTCGGTGGTCTTGGTCCCGGTCGCGCCGGACAGCGTCGCCTCGGCGAGCTCCTGCGCGTCCTTCTCCGTGATCAGGCCCTTGTCCTTGGCCTGCTTGATCCGCGCCAGGTTGCGCTCGGTCTCCTTGGCCATGAAGCCCTGCTTCGCGAGCGTGGCGGCCTGGCCACCGAAGAACTTCGCGGTCTCCATCGTCGAGGCGAACGCCTCGGCGACGCCGGCCTGGGTGAGGTCCAGCCCGGTGAGGTCGCGGAACAGGTTGCTCGCGCCGACCAGGTTGAGCGCCCCGGCGAGCCCCGTGGGGTCGGGCGCGGACGGTACGGCCTGGAACCTGACCAGCGGCCCGGGGAACTCGTCCGGCGCCACCGACGGCGGGGCCGTACGGCGGGTGGCCGTGGACAGCGGCAGGATCGCGGGCGGCTCGCCCGGGATCGGCGACTCCTCCCAGCGCCAGAACCGGGTGTCGTCCTTCACCTCGCACGAGTTGCAGGCGCCCATCACGGCCTCGGCGAAGACGCCCGGGGTGGGCACGCTAATCCTGACCGGCGCGGACGGCGGCACCGCGTACGCGTCGGTGAGGTCTCCCCCGCCGTTGAGCACGTACCCGGGATCCAGCCGCAGGCCCTGCACGACCGGCATGACCAGGCAGTTCCCGACCACACCGATGATCTTGTTCTCCACGGCGCCGGCGATGCTGCGGCCGGTGCCGGGCGCGATGAAGCCGTCGAGCAGCATGTACCGGCGGTTCGGGTCCATCGTCCAGAAGAGGACCTGGTGGTAGTACTCGACGTGGTCGTTGAGGTGCGCGAGCAGCACCTCGCCGAGCCGCTCGTCCTCCTTGCGCGGGTTCCGCTTCTCGTAGGTGTCCAGCGGCGTGGGGACGAACACGTGGTCGGTGCTGGACAGGTCGTCGTCCAGCCGCCAGTCCGTGAACAGCGCCCGGCTGAGGTGCGCGGTGCGGTAGCGCAGCGCGGCGGAGTGCGCGATCACGGCGGCCAGCGGCGGCAGCACGCTGCCGAACCGGAACCGTACGGCGGTCACCTCCGCGCGGGTCTCGACCGGCAGGCCCTTCGGCGGACGCACCGCCACGATCATCTGCCGTCCCTGGGCGAACGTGCCGACCAGGGTCGGGTCGATGGTGACCTCGACCGCCGTGGTGCCCTCCATGAAGTCCAGCTTCAGCGTGTCCACGATGCGGCGGGCGATGTGCGGGGCGATCCGGGTGTTCCAGATCCGGTCCCGGTCCGCGGGCAGCGCCACCCCGAGGTACGTACGCCAGACGTGCCGGGGCAGGTCCTCGGCCGGTACACCCGGCGTCTGCGGCAGGAACGTGCTGTACCCGGACCAGCCGGAGGAGTCGAAGCCGCCGCTCTCGGTGTCGGGCGGCCGGTTCAGCGTGAACGCCAGCCGCAGCTCGCCCTCCACGTCCTGGATCTGCTCGTCGGCGTACCGGCCGGTGGGGAAGTCGGCGTCGCGCCAGGCGGTGAGCACCCGGTCGATCGCGGCGAACCCGCGGACGAGGTCGCGGCGGCGCAGGAAGCGCTCCAGCACCGTACGGTTCCGCAACGCCTTCTCCGGCCCGAACGGTGTGATCTCGAACGGGATGAACAGGCACTCGCGCACCTGCGCCAGCTCCACCGTCATCAGGAAGTGCCGGAGCACCTCGAAGTACTCCATGGTGAGCGCGTGGCAGTGGTTGTGGTTCGCCACGACCTCGGTCTGCGCCCGCAGCGACTCGCCCTGCCGCGCCGTCTGCACCACGGTGGCGCGCTGGCTGCGCACCGCCGAGGCGGACTGCACCGTACGGTCCCGCATCTGCGACAGCGAGCTCGCCGCCACGTTGCGCGCCGACTTCTGCCAGGCCGATGAGGAGCCGGTGGAGTAGCCGCCGCCGACGCCGAACACGACCGGCCCGATGAAGCCGCCGATGCCGCCGCCGACCGAGGCCAGGTCGGACTCGGAGTGACCGCGCACGTTCTCCCGCACCGAGGTGGCGATCACCTCGGAGATGTCCCGGTCGTGGTTGAGCTGGGCGCCGAGCAGCTCGGTGGCGCGGCGCTCGGCACTGCGCTGCGCCTCCTCGTCGCGCCGCCAGTCCAGGACGGCCACCCGCTTGCGCTGGCCGGGGGCCAGCGGCAGCGAGTAGAGCAGGTCGCCCATGGAGTAGCCGTCGGCCCGGAACACCTGCTTGAACGTCAGCAGGTGCCCGTGCGCGACCGTGGTGGCCTGGTAGGTCGTGGGCGTGTCGTCCCAGTCGATCTCGTGCTCGGCGTCCAGGGCCACCCGCCCGGGCTCCGGCCGCGCCAGCACGTCGACGGCGTCGCCGACCTCCTTGCGGAACGTGAGGTTCTCGGCGCGTAACAGGTCCGCGGGGCGCAGCCGGTTCGGATCGCGCGCCACCCGGGCCAGTACGGCGGGGTTGAGGCGCAGCGGCTCGGCCGTCGCGGCCATCCGCCGGCTCAGCGCGGCGATTCCGGGATCCTCGGCACCGTCGGCGTCGGCCGCGAGCCGGGGCCCCTCGAAGACCTTCGCCCGCTCCAGCACCAGCGCCGAGACGCGGTCCGAGAGCTGCGCGGGCAGCCGTACGGGCGCCGCGAACGTGGAGCCCTTGATCTCCGGTTCGCTGGTCCGCACCACGGCGTGGAACGTGACCTCCTCGACCGCCCGGTTCGGGACGGTCAGGTCGACGCAGCCGCCGCCGAGGTCGGTGGCGTACGTTCCGGAGTCGCTCGCCAGGTCGGTGGGCGAGGGGGCGCGCGGCGGCGTCTCCGGGCAGTCGCAGTCGTCCTCGTGGACGGGCACCGGAGCGGCGGGGAGCTCCTCGAGGACGAGCACCACCGACAGCGGCAGCCGCGTGTTCTGCAGCGGCACCGGCACCGTCTCCCCGCCCTGGACGACGCCGTACGCCCGGTCCAGCACGTCGGCGGGCCACGCGTCGGAGAAGTAGCCGTCCCCCGACGTGCGCGCCACCAGGACCGGGTACGCCTGCTCGTCGGTCCCGCCGGGCGGCACCCCCCACACCACCACGAGCAGCCCGGAAGGCGCGCCGGTGCCGGTACGGTCGATGACCCGTCCGGTGAGCCGCTCCATGCGTCCGCGCGCCGGGTCCTCGCTCGGTTCCAGCGGGACGGGCGCGGACGGCTGCACCTTGATCTTGAGGGTCTCCGGCAGCGTCGCGAAGCCCTGTACGCCGGCCGCCACGCCGCTGGGCGTGGCGGCGGTGGCCGTCAGCGGCAGCCGCATGTCGGCCGCGTCCGGCAGTTCCAGCTGGAACCGGCCGGCCGGGTCGGTGGCGGCCATCCGTACGGCGGGCAGGAACTGATCCTCACCGTCGCCGAAGGAGACCCGCTCCTCGAAGGCCGCGGTCACCCGCCAGCCGCTGGAGTCCGAACCCGCCGGGGTGATCAGCTCCCCGGGCACCAGGATGGTCATCGCTTCCCCCTACGCGTTCGGGCCGGAGTCGACCTGGATGGGCGGGATGGGCTGGCCGAGGAATCGCACGTCGGTGTCGACCAGCGCGGTGCCCACGTAGCCGACCCGCAGCCGCGAGTTCTGTGCGGGCTGGTCGCGCAGGTAGCCGGTGAAGCCCTCCGCCGGGTCGGCGCTGAAGATGCCCTCCACCTCGAGGTCGCCGACCTTGGCCGCGAGCGACAGTCCGCGGGTCTCGAAGCCGCTGCCGAAGACGTGCACGCGCAGCTTCCAGCGGGTCGGGTCGTCGTCCGGCAACCGCTCGAAGATGGCCCTGGTCACCGATGGTCCTGCCATGTCCATGCACCCCCTCTACGGAGTCACCAGCCGGAGCGCGTCGACGAAGACCAACTCGTTGTGGCCCGTCGCCGGCTCGATGATGATCTTCTTGATCTTCTTGCGGTTCACGCCCTCGAACCTAGTCATCGGAACGCGCGCGGTCTCCAGCCGGATGAGCGTGACGTTGATGGGGGTCCCGGTGGACCCCGGCGGGAACCTGATCTCGTGGAACGCCGGCCGGCCCGGCACCGCGGGGTTCTCGAACGCCGACCGGGTCAGCGTCTTGGTCCCGCCGGCCTCGTCGACCAGCGTGATCTTGAGATCGGGCAGCGGCGCCGAGGCGATGGCCGTCTTGGGCTCGAACGGGAACCGGCCGCCGAAGGACAGCGTCAGCCAGGTGAACCGGTCCCAGTCCTGCGGCGTGGCGTTGACCAGCTCGAGCGCGGCGGTCGCGCCCGAGGCCTTGTCGATCCGGAGCACCTTGGTCTGATGACCGGTGTGCCGGTCCGGCGAGGTCGCCGTGGCGACATTGGCCATCTCCTCGATCTTCCCGGGGCCGCTGGCGCTGACGGTGCGGGTGAGCCCGGCCAGCTGCGGCGCGGCCCCCTCGAAGTCGTCCAGCGTGATCACCTCGGAGCCGAACGCGAACTGGATCGACGCCGGCACCCCGGAGGTGCCCGCCTTGGTGCCGTTGAGCAGCTGCTTCTTGGTGGCCGAGGCGGCGACGCCGGGATGGAACACGGCGTCCAGCAGGCCGCCGATGTACTCCACCGCGACCGCCTGGTGGGCCGTACGGGGCCGTACGGCCTCCGCGCCCGTCCCGGTCACCGCCATCGGATCGACCTCGGGCCACTTCTGGTTGAACCTGTCGTGGGCGATGCCGTCCAGGTAGGCCATGGCCTTGGCGGACTTGGCCCGGTCGTAGTGCCGGAAGCCGTTGCCGCCCTCGCCGCGCGCGCCGTCGACGCCGCTCACGTCGCCGTCCTGGGCGCCGTACAGCACGAGGAAGAAGTCGAGGTTCGGCCCTTCCGCGACGACCCGCCCGATGTGGCCGGCGGCGGTGGCGGGCCCGGACGTGCCGGTCATGTCGGTGGGCGCGATGGGGCAGATCGCGCGCACCTCGACGATGGTCCCCACTCCCACAGGGGACGCCGGCGCGCGGACCACGGCGTCGCCGCCGCGCGAGTGACCGATCAGCCCGACCCGGTTCAACGCCAGCTTGCCGTTCAGGCGGTGCCCGGAGGTCCCGCCCAGCCGGGCGATCTCGAACAGCGCCTCCCAGACGAGCTCGGCCCGGGTCTCGATGCCGAGATCCTTGAAGTTGGCGAAGTTGCAGTCCACGGAGATCGAGACGATGCCCAGCTTGGCCAGCGCGTCCTGCAGGTACTGGAAGCCGAGGAAGCTGTCGGTCTCGGTCACCGCGGTGGCGTTGAAGATCTTGACCGGCGGCCCGCCGGGAGGGTCGACCGTCCCGACCGGCGTACTCGACCAGGTGAACTTGTAGTGCTCGAACTGGCCGTGCAGCAGCACCACCACGGGCAGCGCGGTGCCCTCGACGACGCCGGCCTTCTCGGGCCAGGTGATCCGGTACCGCGTCTTGAACCGGAACGTCGCCGGATCGGCCGGGTCCACCACGACCTGGCCCTTGGCCAGCAGCGCGGCGCCGACCTGGCCGAGCCCGCCGTTGACCGGAGTGATCATCCGGGCGATGTGGCCGATGTCGGTGATCGTCTCCTTGACGGTGAAGACCCCGCCGTCCATCTCGTCGACCTTGATCGGCAGCTTCACGTACCGGGTCAGCGTCTCGCTCTTGGCGATGACGGAGGCCGTGCCGACGGTGCCCTCGAAGCCGGCCTCGACGGTCTCGCCCGGCGTGGTGACGGTGACGTCGGCCTTCTCCGCCTGGGCGGCCGCGTCGAGCACCTTCTTGACCGACGGGTCGGTCGTGGGCGGCTGCTCGGCGGGCGGTGCCGCCCCGATGGCGGCGCGCAGCGCGGCGGCGGTGAGATCGCGGGCCTGCTCGTCGGTGATCAGCTTGGCCGCGCGGGCCTCGTCGACCCGGGACAGCGTACGGTCCACGGTGCCGGACAGGGCCTGCTGCTGAGCGATCTTGGCGGCCTCCCCGCCGAGGAACTTCGCCGTGTCCATGGCCCCCTTGAACGCGGCGAGCGCGTTCTTCTGGGTGGCGGCGAGCCCGGTGGCGTCCCGGAAGATGTCGCCCTTGGCGAGCAGTTGCAGCGCGGCCTGCAGGCCGACGGGGTCGGGCAGGGTGGGCGCGTTCTGGATCGCCACGATGGGCTGCGGCAGCGGTGTCGGGGTAAGCGGCGTCTCCGGTACGGCCCTGCTGTCCAGCGAGAGCGGGGCGATCTCCGAGGGCTGCTCGGGGAGCGGGGACTCCTCCCAGCGCCAGTACCGCGAGTCGTCGATGACCTCGCAGGCGTTGCAGCTGCCCGCGATGGCCTCCGCGTACACGCCGCGGGTGGGCAGGCTGATCCGGATCGGCGGCGACGCGTCGGCGGCGTACGCGTGCTCGAGCGCGAGGCGCTCGTCGGCGCGGTCCAGCGTCGGGTCGAGCTGCACGCCGGGGGCGACCGGCAGCACCAGGCTGTTGCCCACGACGCCGATCACCCGGTTCTCCACCACGCTGGCCACGCTGCGCCCGCCGGAGTTCGGCGCGATCACGCCGTCCAGCAGCATGAACCGGCGGTTGTTGTCCATGCTCGCCCAGATGGCCTGGTGGTAGTACTCCAGGTTCTCGTTGAGGTGGGCGACGAGGCGCTCCGCGAGCAACCGGTCGTCGGCGCGCGGGTCGCGCAGCTCGGCGCGGGCCAGCGGGGTGGGGATGACCACCGGGTCGCCGGAGGTGAGGTCGTCGAGCAGCCGCGGCCGGTCGAAGAGCAGGTGCTCCAGGTGCGGCGACCGGTAGCGGACCTTGGCCGACTCCACGACGACCCGGGCCTCGGGCGGCAGGTCCGTACCGTCGTAGGAGATCTTGAAGCGGGCGATCTCCTCGCGCGGGGTGGCCGGCACGCCGGACGGGCGCAGGCTCACGTACAGGCCGACGCCCTCCTCGTAGCGGGACACCAGCGTGGGGTCGATGTCGACCGGGACCTCGGCCCCGCCCGTGGTGACGTACGCGAACTTCAGCGCCTGCACCAGCTTGGCGGCGATGCCCGGCGCGACCTCCCTGCGGAAGATCAGGTCGCGTTCGGCCTGGCTCCGGGCGGCCAGCTTGGCGGTCCACAGTTCCAGCGTCGAGGTGGACAGGAAGGGGGCCATGCCGCGCCACATGTCGACCTGGTACGTGCCGTCCTCCGCGTCGCGCGGGCGCGGCAGCACGAACGAGACCCGCATCTCGCCGGTCAGCGACTCCGGCGCCTCCTGGGAGAAGCGCGCCTCAGGCACGTCGTAGCCCTCCCAGTTCCGGGCTACCCGCTCCACCGCCTCGAACGCGCCGGACAGCGCCCGGTTGCGCAGGAAGCGGGCCAGCGGCTCCCGCCACCGGCGGGCCTTCTCCACGGTGAACAGCGTGATCGGGAACGGCACGAACAGGCACTCCCGTACCTGGGCGAGCTCGTGGCTGACCAGCAGGTGCCGCAGCACCTCGAAGTACTGCACGGTGATCGCGTGGCAGTGGTTGTAGTTGGCGAGCTGCTCGGTCTCCGCGCGCACGGTCTCGCCCTGGGTGACGCTCTGCACGACGGTGGAGCGCTGGTCCCGTACGGCCGACGCGCGCTGGCTGGTCCGGTCCGACAGGCTCTGCAGCGCGTCGGCGGTGAGCGAGCGGGCCGAGTCCTGCCAGGAGTCGGCGTCCGCGCCGCTGGCCCCGCCGGCCACGCCGCCGAAGATGCCGAATCCGCTGCCGATGAAGCCCGCGCCAATGCCGCCCGCAACGCCCCACTGGGAGGCGCTGGAGCCGCCGGAGATCTCCTCGGTGAGCCGCGACCCGGCGATCTCGGTGATGTCGCGGTCGCGGGACAGCATGGCGTCGAGGCGCTCCTCGCTCTCCATCGACTCCGTGCGCGAGGTCGACGTACGGCGGTCCCAGTCGAGCACCGAGACGAGGCGCTGCTGGCCGGGTGCGAGCGGGATGGAGTGGACGAGGTCGCCCATGGAGTAGCCGTCGTTCCGGAACACCTGCTTGAACGAGAGGATGTGGCCGTGCGCCACCGTGGTGGCCTGGTTGATGGTCGGCGTGTCGTCCCAGTCGATCTGGTTGTCGGCGGTCGGCTCCACCCGGCCCGGCACCGCGCGGCGGGCCACGTCCACCACGTCCACGACGCGCTTGAGCTCGTGGGTGAGCTGCTCGAGCCGGAAGACGTCGGCGGTCAGCGAGCCGGGGCGGCGCAGCAGCGAGCGGATCGTCGTGGCGTCGGTGACGGGCTCGGCGAGGGCCGCGCGGAGGGTGACCTCGGTGCCGGGGCGCGCGTCCCCGTTCCCCTCGTCCCCGCCGCTCTGGTCGCCGGCGCGGTCGCCGTTGCTCGCGGCGCGGGGCTCGGCGTCGCCCGCGGTCAGGCTCGGGCCGCTCGGGCCGGGGATCGGCGGCGGCAGCGCGACGACGCCGGCGATCCGCTTGAAGTCGGTGAGCACCGACGCGGGTACGGGGCGGCGCGGCGCGAGGGTCGTACCGCGGATCTGCGGGTCACTGGTCCGTACGACGAACTCGTACGTGAACTCCTCGATCGCCCGGTTGGGCTGGGTCAGCGTGGTGCAGGTGCCGCCGAGGTCCTGGGCGAAGCCCTCCGGGTTCAGCGCGACGTCCAGCGGGTCGGCGCCCAGCGGAGGGCCCGTCTCACACGCGCAGTCGGCGTCCTCGATGTCGGCCTCGGATAAGCGGGTGACGAGGACGACCCGGGTGGGCAGGCGCCCGTCCTCCAGGCGCACCGGGATCGGCGGGCCGCCGGCGACCGTACCGAACGCCGAGGTCAGCGGCTCCGGCACCCATGTGCCGCCGAAGTAGCCGCCGGCCTGCGTACGGGACAGCACCACGGGGCGCGGCTCCGGTTCGGCGCCCTCGGCCTGCGGCACCCCCCAGAGCAGCACCGGCAGGCCGGGCGCGACCTCGCGTCCCACGTCGTCGATCACCCGGCCGGCCAGCCGGATCAGCCGGCCCAGCGCGGGGTCGGCGGACGGGGCGATGGTGAACGCGGTGATCGGCGAGGCCTGGATCGTCGGTTCCTGGCCGAGCTGTTCGCGGGTGAACTCCTTGCTCGCCAGGCCCGTGCCGTCCGGCGCGGCGACCCGTAGCAGGAACGGCCCCGTGATGACGTCCGCCGAGTCGGACGGGAGTGTGAGCGCGAACGCCGCCTCGTCGTCCGGCTCGGCCGACACGAGTCGCCGGGTCACCACCGGGCCGGCCCCGTTGACGGAGACCCGCTCTCCGAAGCGGAACTCCACCCGGTGCCCGGCCCAGTCGGCGCCCTTCGGCCCATCGATTTTGCCGCGCACGATGAACATCGCCTGCCACCCCCTGGTGCCTGGTCGCGTTTGCGAACGCGGTCGCCAGCCGGCGGGGGCGGTGGGTAACCGAGCTCTCTGTGTGCCCTCATGGCTTACCAGCGCCACGCGGAGCTGAATAGGAGCTGTCCAAATCGGGCCAAGGCCGGGACGGGTCCCCGGCAGCACTCGGTACGGTCACCGTGACAGGTGCAGAGAAGGGCAGGACCCGCATGCGTGCCGGACACAGCAGGAGCGCGCTGACCGCGTGCGGACTCGTACTCGGCCTGACCCTCGCCGCGTGCTCCACGAGCGAGCCGCCGGGCGCCGGGCCCCGGCCGTCGTCCACGCCGCTGCCGTCGCCGACCCGGGCCCTGGTCGCCTGGTCCACCACGGCCTGCACCACGGTGAAGCCGCTCGACGAGCTGCGGCGCGACTCGGCCGGCAAGGACACGGAGGACCTCACCGGCTCGTCCGCCACGTCGTACATCATGCGCGCGACCACCACCCTGCAGGGCCAGGCGCAGAGCCTGAGGGCCGTCCCGCGGACCGGTGTCAAGGCGGCGGACGCCTACATCGCCGGCCTCGTGAAGACGCTGAGCGACCTCCACGCACGGCTGCCCAACACGATGGACACCATGGCGAGCCCCGACAAGGAAAAGATCGCCAAGGCCAGGCAGGTCGCCAAGACGGTCGCCACGTTGAAACCGCAGATGCCGGGCCTGACCGCCGTGGTCAAGGGCGAGCCGCGCCTCGTCGCCTCGTACAACGTGACCCCGGACTGCGAGCCCGTACGGACGGCGAGCCGGCCGGCCGCGGCGGCGCCGACGCGGGCCCTGGTGGTCTGGTCCGAGACGATGTGCACGTACGCAGGGCTGGCGCAGAAGAGTCCGGTCGGCGGTGAAGGCGGTGGTGCCCGGGAGGGCGACCCGCCCTTCGCCGACCAGTTCCGGGCGCTGGAGCTGATGAGCTTCATCCGTGACTCCGGGTCGAGGCTGGACAAGGCCGCCGACGAGATCGACGCGCTGGCGCCCACCGGTGTCGCCGACGCCGACCGGTATCGGTCGCGCCTGCTCTCCTCCATCCGGGCCGCCGCGAAGAAGCTGCCCGACTACGACAACGCCGAGCTCGGCCGGCTCTCGCTCGGCGGGCTGGAGGCGGAGGCCGAGAAGGTGGCCGGCACGCTCGCCAAGGTGGAGCCCAAGGGGGACGACCTCCCGGACATGGTGGCGCGACAGCCTCGGCTCGCCGCCGCCTACAACCTGGCGCCCGCGTGCGAGCCGCTCGGACCCGGCTCGCCCTCCCCCGCCGGGACGGGAGGACCGTGACCCTCAGGTGAGCGAGCTCCCGGGCGCGGCCCCGCCGGCGCGGTCAGGCCCCGCGCAGCTCTCTCACCTTGGCCTTGACCGTCGCCGGGTCGGCGCCGTGCAGCAGCACGTCGGCGCACCAGCGGGCCACCTGGCGGAGGCCGGCGGTGCCGACGCCGCGACGGGTCACCTCCTGGGTGCCGATGCGCAGTGCCGCCTCGGGGGCGGCCGGGTCCTGGTCCGGCAGCGCGATGGCGCTCAGGTAGATGCCGGCCTCGGCGAGCCGCACGGCGGCCGCCGCTCCCCCGCCGAACGCGCTCGCGTCCACCGCGACGTGGTGCGACTCCGTGAAACCGCGATCCGCGGCGACGACGTCGAGCCCGGCGGCGGCGAGATCCGCGGCGAATGACCGGGCGGCGGCGATGCAGGCGTCCGGGTACGCGCCGTCGTCCTCGATGGCCTCCGCCGCGGCGGCCGCGAGCGGGGCGAGCCGGCCGGGATCGTAGTTGGCGGTCATGCCGGGGTAGACGGCGTCCGAGATCCGCTCCGCGAGCGCGGCGTCGTCCGTGACGATCGCCCCGCCGGGCGGCCCGCCGAACGACTTGTACGTGGAGAACGTCATCACGTGCGCGCCCTGCTTCAGCGGCCGCTGGAACCGCCGCCCCGCCACCAGCCCGGCGATGTGCGAGGCGTCGAACACCAGCACCGCGCCGGCCCGGTCCACGGCCTCCCGTACCGCCTCCACCCGGTGCGGGAACAGCATCAGGCTGGCCCCGATCACCACCACCGTGGGCCGGTGCTCCGCGAGGAACGCGGGCAGCGCGGCGAGGTCCACGTCCCGGGCGGCCACGTCGTACGGGAGGTCAACGACCCGCAGCCCGCGGATGCCCGGCGAGCCCGTGGCGTGGTGGCTGTTGTGCCCGCCGGCCGCCTCGGGCAGCACCGCGATGGTGTCGCCGGGCTCGGCGAGCGCGGTGAACACGGCGAGGTTGGCGAAGGTGGCGCTCTGGATGCGGATCTCCGCGTGCACCGCGCCCATCACCGCGCCGACCGTACGGGCCGCCAGCACCTCGAGCACGTCGATGTCGTCCAGCCCGGTCTGCGCCTTGGCCCCCGGCCAGCCCATGCTGGGCCGGCTCGCCACCCCGGCGTCGAACAGCGAGCGGACCAGCGGGCTCGGGCTGTTGGTGCCCGCGTAGAGGTTGATCCCCTCGGCGCCGAGCCGCCGCTCGTGCCCGTCGATGGCCGCGCGGGCCACCTTCGCCACGTGCGCCACCGACAGGTCGTCGCCGAGCTCGGCGGCGACCTCGTCGATCCGCGCCCGCGCGGCGGGCGGCGCCCACGGGACGAGCGGCTGAGTCATGATCCACCCCTTCCGGCGGCGAGCCTGGACCGCCCCCGCCAGGGCAAGATCATCACATTGGGGGAGGAATCGTCCATCCCCCGCCCTCCCGGCCGCACAGTCCCAGCACCGTGACGAGCAGCGCCTCCACCCCGACGGTCAGGGCGTCCTCGTCGAGGTCGAACCGCGGGTGGTGGTGCGGATACCGGGGTCCACCCGGCGCGCCCGCCCCCACCAGCAGGAAGACTCCCGGCACGCGGGCCAGCACCGGCCCCTCCCGGCCGGTGTCCAGCGTGCACACGACGCTGGTGGCGACCGGCCGCGACGGGACGAGGCCGGCCGCGCAGCTCCTCCTCGCCGGCGGAACGGGTCTCCGCGCAGGACGGCTCCGGGTCGGCGTGCAGCCGCCGGCGCAGCCCGGTCACGCACGCCCGCTGCCGCTCCGCCTCCGCCCTCGCGTCCGGTCCGGTCACCGCAGCCCTTCCAGCTTGCGCAGGGCCTGGTCACGGCGGTCCGACAGGGTGAGGCTCACCAGCAGGGAGACCAGGCACAGCCCGGCCAGGTACCAGGCGAAGAGATCCCGCCGGCCGAGGCCGGAGGCCCATTCGCGGACGTACGGAGCGGTCCCGCCGAACACCGCGACGGCCAGCGCGTACGGCAGGCCGATCCCCGCGGCACGTACCTCGGTGGGGAACATCTCCGACATCAGGGTCGGTGCGATGGCCCCGTAGAACGCGAACACGAGCAGGCCCGCCGCCTGGGTGAGGAACATGCTTATGGCGCCGGCCGCCGGCAGGAGGAGCAGCGGGACCGCGGTGACCGTGCCGATGCCTCAGAACAGCAGCATCCACAGCCGCCGCCCGAACCGGTCGGAGGCCCGCCCGAAGAATGGCAGGGCCAGGCAGAACAGCGCGAGGGCGGCCACCGAGGCGACATCGATCGCCTGGGCCTGGACGGGTTCGGCCGCCTTGGCGTTGACCCGGAGGTAGACGGCGAACACGTAGTACCAGGTGGTGATGCCGGCGGTCATGCCGAACACCTGCAACGAGGCCCGCGGATAGCGGCGCACCCCGGCGAGCAGGGACGGCCGCGGCGCGTCCTCCACCGCCGCGAACACCGCCGACTCCCGCAGCCCGATCCGGATCGGCCGTCTGCGCACCAACCTGCCCCGCTACGAGCTCACGTACATGAGCGAGGTCTCGGCCCGGGACGCCGCCGACGGGGAGCACCGCGCGATCCTCGCGGCCCTCACCGCGGGCGACGCGGACCGCGCCGCGGCCCTGCTGCGCGCGCACTGGGCGTCCGGCATGGATCTGATCTGCGCCTGGATCGAGGCCCGGGAGACGGGCTGAGTCGGCCCCGTCCTCAGGGGGCGTCGGCGGCGAGCTCGGCGAAGCGGGCCTGGGCCCGCTCGTGCCAGGCGTCGTGGCGGGCGTGGAAGAGCCGTGCGGCGCGGTCGCCGATCCACTCCTTCGGCAGCAGCTCGGCGGGCAGCCGCGGGTCGGCGAACGGGAAGCGGCGCCAGCGGTGCACGAGCCGCGCCTGGGCCAGCAGCACCGCGTCCGGCGCGTCCGGGAGCGGCGCGCCGAACGCGTCGATGAACTCCGCGTACTCCTCGGCGATGGCGGTGAGGTCCCAGGCCCGCGCGACCATGTCGCGCTCGGCGCCGATCCCGGCGAACCGGGCGGTGAAGGACATGGCCTGCTCGCCCAGCCCCAGCTCCGCCACGGCCGCGGCGGCCTCCGCCTCCTGCGCAGGGAACGGCGAGATCCACATGCCGGGCTCGGGAGAGCCGAAACCCGCCCAGGTCAGCCTGGTACGGAGCCGGTGCCGCAGGCTGCGGCGCGCCTCGGGCACGGTGACGTACACGATCAGCCACACGCCGTCCCACTCCGGCGCCCGCGCGCCCAAGGAGTAGATGCGGTCGCGGCCCTCGGTGAGCAGCCGCCGCCCGGGCTCCGTCAGCGACCAGCGCACGCTCCGCCCGACCCGCTCGGAGCTGAGCCAGCCGTCCGCCGCCGTACGGGCCAGCGCCTGCCGCGCCGACTTCTCCTCCACGCCGAGCCGGTCCAGCAGGCCGATCAGCGTGGCCGTCCAGACGGGTTCGGCGCGCGGCAGCACGAACTCGCCGAGTACCGTCAGCAGCAGGCCCCGCGCGCTCGGCTCGCCGGCGGCGTGCCGCCGGCTCATCCGCGGCCCGGTGTCGCGCGTCGTGGTCACCATGTGATCCTACGCGCACGTCCTACACGTCGTTGACGTCACACTTTCGACGTGTAGAGAATTGTCGCGACGATCTTCCGGCGGAGGGAGCATCCGTGCTGGACGGCCATCTGCTGGTCGACGCCCACATGCACGTGGCCCGGCTACCGACGCTCAAGCTCGCCTGGCGGCAGTGGGCGCAGGACTTCGGGGACGGCGCCGCGCTGGACCGGGTGTACGACGCGGACGGCACCGCGCGGCCCGAGGGACTGTCCGCGCTGCTCGACGCCGAGGGCGTGGACCACGCGCTGCTGATGTCGGAGTACAGCCCGAAGGCCACCGGCATCCAGCCCATCGAGCACCTGCTCCCGCTGGTCAAGCACGACCCGCGGCGGGTGCATCCGATCGCCAACCTCAACCCGCACCTGCACTTCCCGATCGCGGACGAGCTGTACCGTCAGCTCGCGTTCGGGGCCGTGGCGCTGAAGCTGCACCCGGTGCACGCCGGGTTCGCCGCGGACGACCGCGCGCTCTACCCCGCGTACGAGGTCTGCCGGTCGGAGGGGGTGCCCGTGGTGGTGCACTGCGGGACCTCGACGTTCCCCGGCTCGACCAACGCGTTCGCCGATCCGATCCTGCTGGACGCGGTGCTGCGGGACTTCCCCGGGCTGAACGTGGTGCTCGCGCACGGCGGGCGCGGGTGGTGGTACGACGCCGCCGCGTTCCTCGCGCTCGCCCACGACAACGTGTGGATCGAGCTGTCCGGGCTGCCGCCGCGGCGCCTCCCTGAGTACTACGCCCGGCACGACTGGGCGCGGCTGACCCGCCGGTTCATCTTCGGTACGGACTGGCCCGGGGTGCCCGGCATCGGCCGTAACGCGCGGGCCGTCGCCGCGTTGTGCCCGGACGAGGAGACCGCCGGGCTCGTGCTCGGCGGCAACGCGCTCGGTGTGTACCGCCTGCAGGAGGCTCCCGCATGACGACCCGGACCATCCCGCTCGGCGACGGGCCGGGCCCGTTCGACCGGCTCATCGGGCTGCGGCTCACCCGCGCCGACGCGGACCGTGTGGAGGCCGAGCTCCCGGTCACCGAGAAGGTGCTGCAGGCGCACGGCATCGTGCACGGCGGGATCTACTGCGCCATGATCGAGGTCACCTGCAGCGTGGGGGCGGCGGTCCGTACCGGTTTCGAATACCAGGTCGTCGGCATCAGCAACCGCACGGCGTTCCACCGCGCGACCCGCTCCGGCACCATCCGGGTCGTCGCCAAGCCCGTCGCCGAGGAGGACCCCCGGCACCTCTGGCAGGCCACCATCACCGACGACCAGGACCGCCTCATCGCCAGCGGCGAGGTCCAGCTGATGCGCCTGGACCCGCCGCCCGCCCCCTGAGCGCCGATCGCCGTCGCGGCGTGGCGGCGCCCAGGGGCGGGCTGACACTCACCGCCTAGCGGTACGGCGCGGAGCGCGCTTCGCCCGGCCGGCGGCGAATCCGGTCAGCCCGTTGAACGCGAGCATCGCGGAGCGCCGCAGCCCGTCGAGCCGGCCGGCCACCGTCCGCGCCGGACGGGCCTTCATGGCCGGGCGTTTCTTATTGACCGGGCGTTTCTCGTTGATGGGCCGGGGCTTGTTGGCCGGTCGGCCCCGCTTGGGGAAGAAGGCTCTCCCGGAAGGCTCACGTACGGGTATACGCATGGTCTTCCTCCTTTTCTCTCGCAAAGCGGTACGCCTACCCCCACGCGCCGAGGCGAATCGCCCAGCAGAGCCGGGCGTCGCCTGCTCGCTAAGACCGGCCGGGGCCGGTTTGCGCGCGCGGGTGGGGCACGGTGTGGCGGGGTGGGATGAAGGGTTCCTTGAGTTCCTTGGGTTCCTTGGCGGCCTCGGGGGCGGCCTCCGGGTCCTCGGCCCGAACGGTCGCGTCGGCGCGTTCGAGCTCGGCGTCGAACCCCAGGCCGAGGAGCACGGCGACGTTGGACAGCCACAGCCAGATGACCACCACGACCGCGCCGGCCACGGCGCCGTACGTGCGGCCGTAGTCGCCGAGGGTCGTGGCGTAGAAGCTGAACCCGGCCGAGGCGACGAGCCAGACCAGTACGGCGAGCACGCTGCCGGGGGTGATCAACCGGAACCCCGGGTGCCGCGCGCTGGGCGCGGCCCCGTACAGGATGGCGAGGACCAGCCCGGCGATCGCGACGATCAGCGGCCACTTGAGGATCTGCCAGACCAGGATGGCGCTGTCACCGAGGCCCAGCGCGTGTCCCACCAGGCCGGCCAGGTTCCCGGTCAGTACGAGGGCGAACGCGCCCGCGGCGACGAGCGCGAGGACCACCATGGTGAGGAAGAGGCGGAGCGGCACCGTACGCCACAGCGGCCGTCGCTCCGGTGTGTCGTACACCGCGTTGGCCGCCCGCATGAACGCGCCGACGTACCGGCTGGCGCCCCACAGCGTGATCACGGCACCGATGGCGAGCGCCACGCCCGCGGTCGCGCCGGGGTTCTGCAGCCCGCGCAGCGCCTCCTCCAGCGGCCGTTGCGCCGCGCCTGGCGCCACCTCGCCCGTGGATGACAGCAGCGGACGGATCGCCTCCCCGCCGAACAGCCCCAGCAGCGAGGCCATCAGCAGCAGCGCCGGTGAGATCGACAGAATCGCGTAGTAGGTGAGCACGGCCGCCCAGTCCCCGAGCCCGTCCGACCGGTACCCCGCCGCGGCACGGCGCAGGACCGTCCCCCAGCCAGGACGCGTGAAGGCGGGCCGGTCGTCGATCGCTCGCGGCCGGGCGGGCCGCCACAGGACGCTCATGGCGTTCTCCCGATGGTGTTCAGCGCTTCCCTGAGCGGCGCGAGCGGCGGCCCGAGCGGGCGCGGGCGACGGCGTACCCGGCCAGCGCGCCCGCGCCGAGCAGTGCGGTGCGCTGCCATCCGGCGAACCTGACGAGGGCGGTGGCCGCCGTCATGGCCAGGCGCCGCGGCCGGTCGAGCTTGGCCGTGGCATCCTTGACCTTGTCGAGCCCGGGGGCACGGTCCCGCACGCCTTCGGGCCGGCCCTTGACGTTCTTGGCCGGGTTCCCCTTCTTGGCGGTGGCCTTCTTGGCGGTGGCCTTCTTAACCTCGCGGGCCTTCTTGGCGGGGTTGGTCTTCTTGACTGAGTTGCTTACCGAAGTGGGCATCGGTTCCCCTCGAATCGTTCAGCTCTGGTGTTGGCGTGGGTGGGGTACGGCGGCGGCGTCCGGCGGGTCGCGCGGCGCCACGAAGGGCCCACGGTCGGGGTCGTGGCCCTGGGAGATGGCGTGGGCGCGTTCCAGTTCGGCGTCGAGCTCCAGGCCCAGGAGGACGGCCACGTTGGAGACCCACAGCCAGATGACCACGACGACGGCCCCGGCCAGGGCGCCGTACGTGCGGGTGTAGCCGCCGAAGGTCGCCGCGTAGACGCCGAAGCCGGCGGAGGCGGCGAGCCAGATGAGGACGGCGAGCACGCTGCCGGGGGTGACCCAGCGGAAGCCGGGGTGGCGGACGTTGGGGGCGGCCCAGTACAGGATCGCCAGGACGAGCCCGGCGATCACGACGATCAGCGGCCACTTGAGGACCTGCCAGGCCAGGACGGTGGTCTCCCCGAATCCGAGCGCGCGCCCCACCATCGTGGCGAGGTTCCCGGTCAGCACCAGCCCGAACGCGCCGGCCGCGACGAGCGCGAGCAGCACGACGGTGAGGAGCAGGCGGAGCGGGACCGTACGCCACAGTGGGCGGCCCTCGGGCATCTCGTACACGCCGTTCCCGGCGCGCATGAACGCGGCCACGTACCGGGAGGCGCCCCACAGCGCGACCGCCGCACCGAGGGCGAACGCCACGCCCGCCTGTCCGCCCCCGCTCTGCAGCTCCCGCAGCGTGGCCTCGAGGAACCGCCGCGCCACGCCGGGTGCGACGCCGTCGAGCGTGGCGAGCAACGGCCGGATCGCGTCGCCGCCGAACAGCCCCAGCAGCGAGGCCGTGACCAGCATGGCCGGCGAGATCGACAGGATCGCGTAGTACGTCAGGACGGCCGCCCAGTCCCCCAGCCCGTCCGACCGGTAACCCTCCCCGGCCCGCCGCAGCACTCGTACCCATCCACGGAGGCCGGTGGTGGCGGGTCGGTCATCGCTGACTCGCGAACGGAACAACCGCCGGAGGGCACGCATCGCGTTCTCCCGATATCTAGCAGAACGCCACGCCTACCCGCTTTCGACCAGGCGAATCCGAAAGCGCCGGGGGCCATCGCACGCCCGAACGCGCGACACGCCGTCCGCCGACACTCGACCCGGTAAACCCACCCCCACGGCCATTCCCCCACTGCTACCCATGGGCGGGTCCAAGAAAGCAGTAACCCCGGTGGCTTGCGATGCAGAGGCCATCCGGGGTGTTCAACCGAAAAGGATACCGCACGCCGTGTTCGACGTCACCGACTCCCGACATGTCGCCGTGCTGCGTTCTCGGCTCACCGTCCCGCGCCTGGCCTCGTACGACGCTGCTATGAAGGGAAGCCCGACGGAGAGCCTGTCCCTCTACGAGTGAAACACCACGGCCGGGGCCGCCCTCTTCGCCTCGTTACAGGGTTTCGAAGTCGTGCTGCGTAACGCGATGCACCTGCAGCTCACGGCCTGGCATGACCGGCGGGGCCTGCCCGGTGAATGGTTCGATGATCCCGCGGGGGGAGCTCGAACCGCGCAGGCACGCCGACCTCCAGGAGGCGCGGCGCAGGATCAAGCAGATGCGCCGGCCATGTACGCCCGATCGGATCGTGTCGGAGCTCAGTCTCGGGTTCTGGCGGTACCTGCTCAGTGCGCGGTATGAGCAGAGCCTCTGGACGCCGGCGCTGCGCCATGCGTTCCCGTACCTGCGGCCGCAGCGGCGGCGGGATATCGCGGATCGGGTCCAGCGGCTGCACCTGGTACGGAACCGGCTGGCGCACCACGAGCCCGTCCACGGACGCGACCTCGCACACGATCAGGCCGATCTGTTGTTCGTGACCCGCGCGATCTGCCCGGTGGCGAGCTCGTGGATCGATACGACCAGCACGCTGCGCCAGGCGCTTCGGCGGCGGCCGGGTGGGTGAGGGGGAGGTCAGGTCGGGGTGGGGTGGGCGGTGAGGGTGGCGCGGACGGCGAAGCGGCGGATTTTGCCGGTGGCGGTGGTGGGGAGTTCGGGGAGGAAGTGGACTTCTCGGGGTCGTTTGAAGGCGGCGAGGTGCTCGCGGCAGTGGGCGATCAGGTCCTCGGCGGACGGCGTGGTGCCGGGGGCGGGGACGACGCAGGCGACGGTCTTGTCGATGCCCTCGGCGTCGGGGATCGCGACGACCACGGCCTGGGCGACCGCAGGGTGCTCCAGGAGGCACTCCTCGACCTCGCCGGGTGAGACCCAGATGCCGCCGGACTTGATCATGTCGTTGGAGCGGCCGAGGAAGCGGTAGCGGCCGTCTTCCTCCACGTACGTGTCCCCGGTACGCAGCCATTCACCCTGGAACACGCGGCGGGTGATCTCCGTACGGCACCAGTAGCCCGTGGCGATGGAGTCGCCGCGCACCAGCAGGTTCCCGGGTGTCCCCGAGGCGACCGGTGCCCCGGCGTCGTCCACCACGCGCACCTCATACCCGGGCACCGGCACCCCGGTCGTCCCCGGCCGCACCTCCCCCGGCCGGTTGGAGATGAAGATGTGCAGCGCCTCGGTGGCGCCGATCCCGTCCAGGATCTCCACCCCG
>WHSL01000409.1 GCA_009380095.1 Streptosporangiales bacterium
CCGAGGACGGGAACCCGCTCGGCGCGGCCGCCGCCCGTGAGGTGCTCGGCAACGCGTTCGGCCGCCGCGGCGACTGACGCGAGATCCACTCCGTCGCGCCCGCCCCGCGGACCAGGTCTCCGCGGGGCGGGCGCGCGGGGCGACCAGGCAGGCGGGGCGGGCGGTCCGGTCAGGGCCTGCCGCACGGCGCCGGGACGGTCGTCCGCGGTGACCCCACCGGTTCCGCCGGCGTCAGGTCGGGACACGCGGGGAGCCCGTCGGCCGCCGGCGCCCGTTCGCCACGGTCAGCGCCGTGGCCGACGATGAGCACGGCGGTGAGGGCGATGGCGAGACCGGCCGCGGTGGGCAGGCCGAACGGCTCGCCGTACATGAGGGCGCCCCAGACGGCGGTGACCGGCGCGATGAGGAACATCAGGGTGTTCACTCCGACGACGCCGGAACGCCGCAGGACCAGCCAGTACAGGCCGTACCCGCCGAAGGTGGAGAGCACTACGATCCAGCCGATGGCCGCCCACGCCATCGGGTCCGCAGGGGGTGCGGCCGCGCCGGCGGCCAGCGCGAGCACGGTGAAGATCACGGCGCTGGTGCAGCAGTGCACGGTCAGCGCCACCCGCGGGGCCACGGGCCGGCGCGAGCGGCTCTCCAGGAACGTGGCCGCCACCAGCGCGAGCATGCCGAGGAACGGAACCGTGTACGCCCACCACGGCACCGCCGTCCCGGCCGCGAGGGCCGCCGTCGCGCACTTCGCTATACAGATCGGTATACTTAATTCGGCACCACTATACAGGTCGGTATAGACTGGGCGACATGGACGGTAGGACCGGCACAGCCGGTACGGCGACGGTGCGGCGGGTGACGCTGACCCCCGGCGCGCGCCGGGTGCTGGCGGCCGCGGAGCGCCTCTTCTACGACCGCGGCATCCACGCGGTCGGGGTGGACACGATCGCGGCCGAGGCCGGGGTGACCAAGAAGACCCTGTACGACAGGTTCGGCTCCAAGGACCAGCTCGTCGTGGAGTACCTGGCGGGGCGGGACGACCGCTGGCGCGCCTTCCTCATCGGGCGGATCGACACCGCGCCTCCCGAGCCGGCCGCCCGCATCGTGGCGATCTTCGAGGCGTCACGGGACTGGACGCTCGCCAACAGCGCCAAGGGCTGCAGCTTCGTCAACGCGCACGCCGAGATCGGGCCCGAGCACCCCGCGCACACGGTGATCACCGAGGAGAAGCGCTGGATACTGGCCCTGTGCACCCGCCTCGCCGGGGAGCACTTTCCCGGCCACGGCGAGCGCCTCGGCCGCGAGCTCATGCTGCTCCACGAGGGCTCCCTCGTCGCGTACGGTCTCACCATCTTCCCCGACGCCCTCGACCTCGCCACCGACCGCGCCCGCGCCCTGCTCCAGACCGGGAACGCGTGAGTCAGAGGTCGGTACGGCGGGGAGGGGCGAGTTCAGCGAGGATGTTCGGAGCGCCGTCGAGCACCAGGGAGGCGACCACGGCCGGGCGCAGCCCGCGTTCGGCGGCGTAGCCCGCCATCCGGGCCATGCCCTCCTCGACGCTGAGCCCGTGCCGCACCGACAGCGCTCCCGCCGCGCGCCGGAAGAGGACCAGCTCG
>WHSL01000084.1 GCA_009380095.1 Streptosporangiales bacterium
ACCGGCAGCGTCACCTGCAGGAACGTACGGAGCCGCGTCGCGCCGCAGACCGCCGCGGCGCGCTCCAGGTTCGTGTCGAACCCGGCCAGCACCGAGGAGACCGGAACGATCACGAACGGCAGGGCCAGCGCGGTGTGCGCCAGCGTGAAACCGAGGAACGTGCCGACGAGGTGCAGCTTCAGGAAGAGCGCGTAGATCCCGACGCCCCCTTCCCGGTCACCCGTTTGGAGACCCAGGTGGCCAGCAGGAACATCGCGCCCACGCAGACCAGCAGCGCCACCGCGAGCGCGCCGCCGTGCCCCCAGTTCAGGAGGTCGTTGATCTCCGAGGCGAGCGCGTTGGGCAGCAGCTCCTGGCGCGGCGAGCCGAGCATCGCCGGGGTCACGTAGAACCCGAGCGAGAGCACGAACACCATCAGCGAGCCGGTGAACACGCCGGGCAGCGACAGCGGCACGTACACCTGCCAGAACGCCTTCCCCGGCGGCGCGCCGAGGATGTGCCCGGCGTCCAGCAGCCGCCGGTCGATGGCGTTCATGGCCGCGTACAGCGGCAGCACCATGAACGGCATCAGGATCTGGCACATCCCGATCAGCACGCCGCGCCCGGTCCGCCCGGCGACGCTCATCAGGTACGCGTACGGGTACCCGAGCAGCAGGCACACCAGCGTGGCGAGGTCCGCCACGACGAGGGTCCGTACCAGGACCGCCAGCGCCGTCTCGTTGCCCAGCAGCCAGGCGAAGTTCTGCGTGCCGAGCTCCGGCTCGGTCACGCCGCGGATCACCATCAGCACCGCGGGCAGGCAGAACACGGCGAGCACGAGCACCACGGCGGGGGTCACCAGCAGCCAGCCCCGCCCGCCCGGGCGCCGGGCCGGCGCGGCGCGCACACCGGCCCGGATCTCGCTCGTCAGTTCAGCCACTTCGTCCAGGCCTCGGTCAGCTCCTGCTGGTGGGCGCCCCAGTAGGCGTTGTCCACCGGCACCTGCTGCCTGATCACCTCCGGCCGGGAGGTGTTGAACTCCTCGCCGAGCGCGTCGAGCTTGGGCTTGGCGTCGCTGTGCACCGGCGAGTAGCTGGTCAGCTCGGACATCTTGGTCTGCTGCTGCGCGCCGAGGGTGTAGTTGATGAACGCCATGGCGGCGGTCTTGTTGGGCGACCCCTGAGCACGGCGAGGACGTCGTTCAGCGGGAACGACTGGTTCCACACCGGCTTGAAGTTCGCGCCGTTCTTGTTCGCCTGGTAGACGCGGCCGGACCAGGCGAAGATCATGTCGGCCTCACCGGCCTCCACGATCTGCGTCTGCTGGGCGCCGGTCTCCCCAGTACACGGCGTCGTTCTTGATCCGGTCGTAGACCTTCAGCGCGCGCTGCGTGTCCAGCGGGTAGAGCTTGTCCGCCGGCACGCCGTCCGCGAGCAGCGCTGCCTCGTACGTGCCGGTCGTCGGGCTCGGCGAGCCCTCGATGGCCCGCTTCTGACCGTCCTGGAAGCCGCCGCCGTAGGACGTGAACGTCATCGTCGTGCCCTTCAGGGCACCCTCGGGCACGCTGCCCGCCGGCTGTCCCTTGAACTGCGCCGCGTCGACCGTGCTCGCCGGCGCCCCTGGGCACAGGACGCGGCGAGCAGAAGGCCGGCGCCGGCCACCCCGATGCGTGTGATCGTGCCGGATGTGACCCGGCGGGAGTGTCGAAGGGTGGCAGGCCTTGACAGGGATTCCGACCGGTTGGTACGTCCAGGGGCGGGGGCCGAGCCGTACCAGCCGATGGGGAGTCGCCCATGTCCGAGCCGACCGTCACCGACCCCACGTTCATGGCGCTGCCGATCGGCACCGCGTTCTCCCGCCTCGCCGCCGCAGCGCCGGACCGGCCGGCGCTCAGCTGCGCGGGCCGTACGCTCACCCGGATCGAGCTCGAGGAGCGGGCCAACCGGCTGGCGCACGCGCTGCTCGCCAAGGGCGTACGGCCCGGGTCGAACGTGGCCATCGTGCTGAACAACGACATCCCGTTCGTGGTGGCGATGGTCGCGGCGTGGAAGGCGGGCGGCACGCCGATCCCGGTCTCCGGCCGCCTCCCCGCGGCCGAGCGGGACGCCATCCTCGACCTGGCCGCGCCCGCCGCGGCGATCGGCGTGGACGTCGACGCGGACCGGGACGGCGAGGGCCACCCCGCGACCCCGCCGCCGGACACGCTCGCCGTGCCGTGGAAGATCCTCCCGTCCGGCGGCAGCACCGGCCGGCCCAAGCTGATCGCCTCGGTGGCCGAGGGCCGGGTGGAGCCGGGTCAGGGCTTCGGCCTGCTCACCCGGATGACGCCCGAAGGCACCTCGCTGGTGACCGGCCCGATGACGCACAACGGCCCGTTCCTGGCGATGATCTCCTCGCTGCTGCTCGGCTGCCACGCCGTGCTGATGCGGCGCTTCGACGCGGCGGAGACGCTGCGGCTGGCGGAGGAGTACCGGGCCGACTGGATCTACGCGGTGCCGACGATGATGCACCGCATCTGGCGGCTCCCCGAGGCGGAGCGGGACCGCTCACGGCTCGACTCCGTCAAGGTCGTCTTCCACCTCGGCGCGCCGATCGCGCCCTGGCTGAAGCGGGCGTGGATCGACTGGCTCGGCCCGGACCGCATCTGGGAGCTGTACGCGGGCACGGAGGCCCAGGCCGTGACCGTGGTCGGGGGCCGCGAATGGCTGGCGCACGAGGGCTCGGTGGGCAAGGTCTTCGCCGGCGACATGAAGATCCTGGACGCCGAGGGGCGCGAGCTGCCGCCCGGCGAGGTGGGCGAGGTGTGGATGCGCTCCACCGAGGGCCCCACGTACGCCTACATCGGCGCCACCGCGCGGGAGCAGGACGGCTGGGAGTCGCTCGGCGACATGGGCTACATGGACGCCGACGGCTACCTGTACCTCAGCGACCGGCAGACCGACATGATCCTCGTCGGCGGGTCCAACGTGTACCCGGCGGAGATCGAGGGCGCGCTGCTGGAGCACCCCGCCATACGGACCTGCGCGGTCATCGGACTGCCCGACGACGACCTCGGTCAGGCCCCGCACGCCATCGTGCAGACCCGCGCCGAGGTCACCGACGACCAGTTGCTCACCCACCTCCGCGACCGGCTCGCCGCGTACAAGCTCCCGAAGACCTTCGAGCGCACCGACGAACCGCTCCGCGACGAGGCCGGCAAGGTCCGCCGCTCCCGCCTCCGCGCCGCGCGGCTGCCCGGCGCGGCCGCTACCTGAGGAGGCCGCGGGTGGCGAGGTTGGACATGAGGTCGCGGATGCCGTACGTCCACGGTGGCGCGTCCTCGGAGTAGGTGACGACGTTGACCAGCCCGCCGAGCCGGGGCGAGGTGATCCGTACCAGGTCGCCGGGCTTGTGGGTGAAGCCCTCGCCGGGGACGTCGCGGTCCTCGGTGGGGGCGAACAGCGTGCCGGTCAGCAGGATCATGCCGTCCGGGTACTGGTGGTGGCGGCCCATGGCGTGCCCGATCAGCTCCTCCGGGTCGCGGCTGATCTCCGCCATCGAGCTGTGGCCCTCGAGCACGTACCCGTCGGCGCCGGTGACGGTGAGCGTGATCTCCAGGTTCCGTACGTCGTCCATGCCGAACCCGCCGTCGAAGAGCCTGATGAACGGCCCCACCGCGCACGAGGCGTTGTTGTCCTTGGCCCTGGGCAGCAGCAGCGCGCTGCGGCCCTCCACGTCGCGCAGGTTCACGTCGTTGGCGAGGGTGGCGCCGACCGCGCGGCCCTGGGAGTCGACGGCCAGGGCCACCTCCGGCTCCGGGTTGTTCCACGAGGACTGGCGCAGGATGCCGATGTGCGCGCCGGGCCCGACCGCGGCCAGCACCGGCGTCTTGGTGAAGACCTCCGCGTCCGGGCCGATGCCGACCTCCAGGTACTGCGACCAGAGGCCCTCGGCGACGAGCAGGTCCTTGACCCGTTCCGCCTCGGCGGAGCCGGGCTCCAGGTCGCCGACGGCGGCGCCGACGACGTCCTGCACGCGGGCCCGTACGGCCTCGGCGCGTGCCGGGTCGCCCTCGGCGCGCTCCTCGATCAGCCGTTCCAGCAGGCTGCGCGCGAAGGTGACCCCGCAGGCCTTGATCACCTGGAGGTCGCAGGGGGCGAGCAGGTGTGGCCGGTCGCCGCCGGGGGCCGCCGCCAGCAGGTCCGCCAGCGGCCACGTACGGTCCGTACGGCAGCCGCGCACGATCGCCGTGGGATCGTCGCGTTCGATCAGGTCGGCGACGGTGGGCGCCACCGGTGTCAGGTCCGCGACCCGGTCGCCGCGCACGGCGGCGACGCACGGCCCGCCGGCCGCGGGGTCGTACACCCGGGCCACCAGCGTGGCGTCGGAGCCGTCTCCGGGGAGCACATCCGCCGCGGTCATGGAGAACTGGGGAGCGAGAGGGGCGGGGAACGTCATGCCGACCATGCTGCCTCAGGCAGGCGGGCGGGCGTGATCGTTTGCTGTGACGAATCACCGGTTGCGACGGCGCGGCCACGGTTTGATCATATATTTCATCCAATCTCTGAGGAGGCCCGGTGCGCCCGCTCGATGGGATCACGGTCGTCGCCATGGAACAGGCGGTCGCCGCCCCGTTCGCCACTCGCCAGCTCGCCGACCTCGGCGCGCGCGTCATCAAGCTGGAGCGGCCGGGAAGTGGCGACTTCGCCCGCAGCTACGACCACGCCGTACGGGGCGAGGTGGGCGCCCACTTCGTCTGGCTGAACCGCTCCAAGGAGTCGGTCTGCCTGGACCTCAAGGCCGCCCCCGAGGTCCTGCACGACCTGCTCGAAGGAGCGGACGTGTTCCTCGCCAACCTCGCCCCCGGCGCGCTGGACCGCCTCGGCTTCGGCACCGAGGAGCTGCTCCGCCGCTATCCCCGGCTGATCATCGTCAACATCACCGGCTACGGCACCTCCGGGCCGTACGCCCGGAAGAAGGCCTACGACCTCCTCGTGCAGTGCGAGACCGGGCTGACCTCGGTCACCGGCAACGCCACCGGGCAGGTCAAGACCGGCATCCCCGCCGCGGACATCGCCGCCGGGATGTACGCCTTCAGTGGCGTGCTGGCCGCGCTCCGGCAGCGCGACCTCACCGGCAAGGGCCTGTCCGTGGACGTGTCCATGTTCGACGCGCTGGCCGAGTGGATGGGGTATCCGATGTACCACACCATGCACACCGGGGCGGACATGCCGCTGCTGGGGCTCGGCCACCCGAGCGTGGTGCCGTACGACGCCTTCCCCACCCGGGACGGCGAGGTGCTGATCGGCGTGCAGAACGACCGGCAGTGGGCCGCGCTGGCCCGGGACGTGCTGGGCCGGCCCGATCTGGTGGACCACCCGGACTACGCGACGAACGTGGCGCGCTGCGCCAAGCGTGAGCTGACCGACACGGCGGTCCGGGAGGGCACGAGCCGGATGACCTCCGCCGAGCTGATCGAGGCACTGGAGCGCGCGGGCGTGCCGAACGCCGGGCTGAAGTCGGTGAAGGACTTCATCGACCATCCGCAGCTGTCCGAACGGGACCGCTGGCGCTCGGTGGGGACGCCGGCCGGGGAGATCGACGCGCTGCTGCCCACGCTGATCATGAGCGGGGTGGAGCCGCGGATGGACGCCGTGCCCGAGCTGGGGCACGACACCGACGCGGTGCTCGCCGAGCTCGGCTACGACGAGGACCGCATCCGCCGGATGCGCGAGGAGGGTGCCGCGTGACCAGGAGCGAACCGAACGCAGCGCGCGGAGTGGGCGCCGCCCCCGTCCCAGCGCACCCGTGACCAAGCGCGGGGCCCGCGGAGCGCGTGAGGCGGGTGAGCGACCAATGAACACCGAGACGGCCGCGGTTTCGGTCAGTGACGAGGGCGGCGTCCGGTTCATCACCTTCGACCGGCCGGCCAAGCTGAACGCGCTCACCATCGCCGAGCTGCGCGAGGTCGCGCGGCTGCTGACCGCAGAGCCGCTGCGCGCCGCGGTGTTCACCGGCTCCGGGCCGAAGGCGTTCTCCGCCGGCATGCACATCCAGTCCTTCCGGGACATGGACGTGGACTCCGCGCGCGAGCTGATCAGCGCGGTGCGGGACTTCGTCGGCGCGGTGCGTACGGCCCCGTACCCGACGATCGCCGCGGTCAACGGCTACTGCCTCGGCGCGGCGTTCGAGCTCGCGCTGGCCTGCGACGTGCGGATCTCCGTACGGAGCGCGGGCTTCGGGCTGCCCGAGGTGAAGGTGGGCATCCCGTCCGTGGTGGACGCCTCGCTGCTGCAGCAGCACGTCGGGCTGTCCCTGGCCAAGGAGATGATCCTTACCGGGGACGTGTATCCCGCGGAGGAGATGTGGCGGCTCGGCCTGCTCAACCTGATCGTGGAGCCGGGCGAGCTGGACGGGGCCGTACGGGCCATGCTGCCGCGGCTCACCGCGCACACCCCCGCAGTGATCGCCGCGCAGAAGCGGCTGTTCGAGACCTGGCAGAACACCTCGCTGAGCGAGGGCATCGAGGCGAGTGTGGAAGAGTTCGCCCAGATGTTCGCCGACCCGTCGACCCGGGCCCAGGTCGAGGCCCACTTCGCGGCCGTAACCGGAGGCAAGTGATGACAGCACCGGGCGCCGAGGCGCTGCGGGCCGTGGAGGCCGAGTGGCGGCCCGAGCCCGTCGCGCAGACAGAGACGATCATCGCGCGGCCGTCCATCGCGCTGGCCGGGGTCTTCGATCAGCCGAGCCCGGTCGCCGGCGACGGGGACCCGCTGCCTCCGCTCTGGCACTGGCTGCACTTCCTGGAGCTGCCGGCCACCTCCGAGCTGGGTGAGGACGGGCATCCCAAGTCCGGGCCGTTCCTCCCCGAGTACCCGCGGCGCCGCCGGATGTTCGGCGGCGCGCGGCTCCGCGTCCGCGCGCCGCTGCGGGTGGGGCAGACGGTGACGCGCGACTCCCGGGTCGCCTCGGTGACCTTCAAGGAGGGCCGCAGCGGCGCGATGCTGTTCGTGACCGTGGAGCACCGGTTCTCCGCCGACGGCGCCGAGCTCTGCGTCGAGGAGCAGGACATCGTCTACCGGCAGGACCCGGAGCCCGGGTCCGGTCCCGCGGTCGCCCCGGCCGCGGCGCGCGCGGGCGCCCCGGCCCCGGCCGCCCCCGGTCAGGAGGGGCCGAAGCCGGACTGGCGCTGGTCGCTGGACCCCACCGAGGTGCTGCTCTTCCAGTTCAGCGCGCTCACCTACAACGCGCACCGGATCCACCACGACTACCCGTACGTGACCCAGGTCGAGGGCTTCCCCGGGCTCGTCGTGCACGGCCCGCTCTCCGCGCTGGGGCTGCTCGAGCTGCCCCGCCAGGCGGGTGTGGAGATCGCGTCGTTCGAGTTCCGCGCGCGCAAGCCGCTGTACGCGGGGACCCCGGTGGAGTTCACCGGGGTCCGTCCCGGCGGCGGTGCCGGTGACAGGGCCGAGCTGACCGCGTTCAACGCGCACACGCCCGGCGCGGTCACCGGCTCCGTCGAGCTGGCCTGACCCCGGCTCAGGGGAACAGCGTGCCGGTGTCCAGGGGCTTGTCGATGATCTTCTCGCGGGCGGCGAGGTCGGCGAGCTCCTGGACGGACTGGCGGTTCACCTCGGTGGGCCACTTGGGCAGCGTCAACGCCGACGCCACCTTCGGGTCCAGCTTCATGTACGAGGGCAGTACGGCGCGCGCCTCGTCCTGGTGGGACTCGGCGTAGGCCAGCGACTCGTTGACCGCCGCGGTGAACCGCTCGACCAGCTCAGGGTCGCTCTTGAGCTGCTTCTCGGTGGTGAAGTACGTGGCCACGGTCAGGTCCTGGATGGGCTCGGCCATGTTCCAGGCGACCTCCCGCATGCCCCCCTGCTTGCCGATGGTCTGGAACGGCTCCACGACCTGGCCGGCGTCGACCTCGCCCTTCTCGATGGCCGGCACGATGTCCGGGAAGGGCAGCTCGACGAACTTCACCTTGGTCTCGTCCCCGCCGTCCGCGGTGACCGCGGCCCGTACCGTCGACTCGTTGATGTTCTTGAGCGTGTTGATCGCGACCCGCTTCCCCTCCAGATCCCGGGCCCGCTTGATCGGGCTGTCCTCGGCCACGATCACGCTGCCGAAGTCCTTGCGGACCGTACCGGTGGAGTTGTTGCCGTTGGCCACGATCTTCACCGGCAGCCCCTTGGACCGGGCGAGCACCAGCGAGGTCACGTTGCTGAAGCCGAACTGGAACTTGTCGCTGACCACCCCCGGAACGATGGCCGCGCCGCCCTGCGCCTCGGTGAGCGTCAGCTTGATGTTGCGCTTGGAGAAGAACCCCTTCTGCGTGCCCAGGTGCAGCGGGGCGATGTCCACGATGGGGATCACGCCCACGGCGACCTCGTCGACCTGGGTGCCGGTCTGTGTCTCCTCTCCGGAGCCGCAGGCGGTGGCGGCGGCCAGCAGGCCGGCGACGGCGAGTATGGCGGCGGTGCGGCGGCGCGAGCCCATCATGGGTCTCCTGGAGGTCGTCGGTCCGGTCCCGGATGCCGGTCATTAATACGGCCGCTGTGGAAACTGTCAAGGAAACGTCGCGACACTCTCCGGCAGTTCCCAGGGATCCGTACGTTCCCAGAACGCGAGCCCGGCCAGCCGCGCGGCCTTGAGCCCGAGGTGCAGGGCCAGCCGGGCGCCCCCCGCGGCCAGGTCGATTCCGGTCACCCGGGCCGCCTTCTCCAGCCGGTAGTACAGCGTCTGCCGGTGCACGGCGAGGTCCCGCGCGCAGGCCTGCACCCGCCCGCCGTGGCCCAAGTAGGACTCCACGGTCCGGACCAGCTCGGCGTCGTCCGCCTCGATGAGCCGCCGCGCCGGCCCGTCCACCGTGGCGCGCAGCGCGCCCGGGTCGAGCCGCGCCAGCAGCCGGTACGCGCCAAGCTCCGCCCAGCCGGCGCCCGGGCGCAGCGCGGGGTCCGCGGTGACGGCGCGCAGCGCGTCGAGCGCCTCGCGCCAGGCCTCGGCCAGCGCCGCGGCCTCCGTACGGGGCGCGCACGACCGCGCCGGAGCGGACGGGGACGCAGACCCGGGCGCCGAGCCCGCCGCCGGGCAGCGCGGGGATCCGTACCGGGCCGGTGGCGGCGGCGAGGCCGTGCCCCTGCAGGTAGACGCGGGCGGCGGGTGGGGTGCGCCGGGTCAGGATGGTCTCCCGCCGGACGTCGTCCACCTCGTCGCCGTGCGCGGCGTACGCGATCAGCCGCATCCCGCGGTCCTCCAGCGTCACGGGCACGCCGAGCAGCCGCGCCGCGGCATCGACGAGGTCCCCCACGCGCTGGACATCCATCCGTCAATTCTCAGACATATGTACGAGTGCTCTGTCCATATTCGTGACATTCGTCCGTGCCGTCGCGGAGGCGGCCCTCGTAGCGTGTGGAAGCATGCTGGACTCTGTCCTTTTCCGGGCCGCCACGGGGAAGCGCTCACGCTGGGTGACCCGGGCCCTGCCCGCCAGGCGGCTCGCACGGCGCTTCGTCGCCGGTGAGACCGCCTCCGAGGCCGTCGCGGCCGCCGACGAGCTGACGGGTCAGGGACTCTCCGTGACCTTCGTCTCGCTCTCCGGCGACGCCCTCGACGAGGCCTCCGCCGCGGCCGCCCGCGACGTGCACCTCGAGCTGCTCCGCGCGCTCGCGCCGCTCGGGCTCGGCTCCCGCGCCGACCTCACGCTCCCGCTGCCCACGCTGGGGCAGCGGCTGCCGGAGGAGGGCGCGAAGATCGCCCTGGAGCACGCCCGCGCCGTCTGCGCGGCCGCCGCCGAGGCCGGCGTCACCGTCACGCTCGCCGCGCCGGACGCCGACACCGCGGACGCCACGCTCGCCACCCTGGCCACGCTCCGCGCCGACCACCCGTCCACCGGCGTCACGCTCGCCGCGTGCCTCGGCCGCACCGAGGCGGACGCCCGCGAGCTCATCGGCACGGACTCACGGGCCCGGCTGACCAAGGGCTCGGACGGGGACGTCACCGGCGAGGAGGTGGACCGGGCGTACGCGCGGGTGCTGAGCACGCTGATGGGCGGCCGCGGCTACCCGATGATCGCCACCCACGACCGGCGCATCCTGGACATCGCCGGGCACCTCGCGACGATCACCCACGGCCGGCCGAACGACACGTTCGAGCTGCAGCTCGGGTACGGGGCGCTGCCGAAGACGCAGCGGCGGCTCGCGGACGAGGGTGAGAACGTGCGCGTGTGCGTGCCGTTCGGCCCGTACGACCGTACGGCGACGCTGGACCTGCTGGCGCGCTCGCGCTGAGCGCGGGGCGGCCGGCCGGCCGGTCAGCCGGGCCGGTGTTCCGGCTCGGACAGCAGGTCGGTCACCTCGGGGGCGGCCCGTATCACGGCGCGGGCCACGTCGGACAGCGCCATCCGGCGCTCGTGGGCGAACCCCAGCATCAGCCCGAAGGCCGCGTCCACGCCGATCCCGCGGTGCTCCGCGAGCGCGCCCTTGGCCTGCTCCAGCACCGTCCGGCTGTGCAGGGTCATCTGCAGCTGCTCGGCGAGCAGCTCACCATGGCGTATCACCCGCTCGTGCAGGATGCCGACGCTGGCCACATCGGCCATCGCCTGCCCGACCCGCAGCACGTCCTCGCCCGGCAGGCCCGCCCGCGCGGAGAACAGGTTCACGGCGCCGATCACCTCGTCGCGCAGGCGCATGGGCAGCGCCTGGACGGCGAGGAAACCGGCGTCACGCGCGGCCGGGGCGAACCGCGGCCAGCGCTCGTGCTCCGACCGCAGGTCCGCGCTGCCCACCGGGCCGCCGAGCCGGTGACAGTCCAGGCCGGGACCCTCCTCGTCCTGCGACTGGAGGAGCTCCAGGACCCGGGCCCGCTCGGTGGAGGCGGCGGCGAGGCGCAGGCCGCCCTGGCTGTCGATCAGGAGCAGGCCGGCCGCGTCGACGCCGAGAACCTCGACGCACCGGGCGGCGACACGGTGCAGGAAATCGATGATGTCGAAGTCCGCGGTCAAGGTGCCGGCCAGTTCAGCGAAGGTCTCGGCCAACTCACGTTCACGCACGAAACCTCATCCTCTCTCCAGCGGCCCCACGGAGCCGCTCAGGCTTGATCGGGATCCCGGTCGGGAGCGAAGCGGAGACGTCTGTCCACCACGTCCCGGGCGACGTCGATCAGCCTGCGGTTGTGCGCGTACGCGTACGCCCGCAAGGAGACGAGGGCGTCGTCAACGCCGATGCCGAGCTGAACCGACACCATTCCGGTCGCCTGATGCACCTCCATCCTCTTCTCGGCGAGGCCGTCGATGGCCTTCCCCGAGAGCCGGGAGTCCTCGATCCCCCCTCGCGCGTCGAGGATCAGCGCCAGCGCCACGTCGGCATAGGTGGAGGCGTCGGCGAGCTGCTCCGGGCGCAGTGGTCCGGGACGATACATCGTGACGGTGAGGACACCCAGGCGTACCGGGCCGACCTGCAGGGGCAGCGCGAAGATCGCACCGGCGCCGGCCTCGGCCGCGGCGGGGGCGAAGACCGGCCAGCGCTCCAGCGGCGACGGGATGGTCAGGTCGGGCACCAGCACGGGGCCGCCGCCCGTACCCGCGTCGATGGAGGGGCCCTCGCCCAGGGTGGCCTGGAGCTCCTCCATGCGGTCGGCGAGCAACCCGACCCCGCAGACCGGTTCGCGGCCCGCGCCCGCCGTGATCATGGAAAGCCCCGCCGCGTCGGCGGGGAGGCTCTCGACGCATGACAGGCACACGTGCTCGAGGCTGAGCGGGGAACCCTCCGCACGAGCGACGACCCGCAGCCAGACATGCGAAGCGCGCTCGATGTCCACCTGCCTACCGCCCTCGGTCCTCCACGGGGAGAACAACGTTACCGCCGGACGGGTGCCGCGATGACCGCACCGCGTCCCTTCCGATGACGACCCCGCCGCGTCCCTCTGGGTCTCGTCGGTCCCCGGCGGTACGGTCGCCTGTGGAGCGCGCGGAGCGGCCGCGGCGCCCGGAGGGAGGAATCATGTCCCTGCTCGAGCAGCTGCGGGCGGCACTGGGCGACGGGTCCATCGAGGTCGTCGATCTCACCGCGCCGCTGTCCGAGACCACGCCGATCCTGCAACTCCCGGAGCCGTTCAACAACACGGTCCCGTTCACGCTGAAGGAGATCAGCCACTACGACGACCGCGGTCCCGCCTGGTACTGGAACGACATCAGCACCGGCGAGCACACCGGCACGCACTTCGACGCGCCGGTGCACTGGATCACCGGCCGTGACGGGGAGGACATCTCGCAGGTGCCGCCGGGCCGGCTGATCGCCCCGGCCGTGGTGATCGACTCCACCGCCGAGGTCGCGGCCGACCCCGACTACCTGCTGAGCGTGGACGACGTACGGGAGTGGGAGCGCAAGCACGGGCCGCTGCCCGCGGGCGGCTGGCTGCTGCACCGCACCGGGTGGGACGCGCGCTCGCGGGACGCCGAGGCCTTCCTCAACGCCGACGAGTCCGGGTCGCACGTGCCCGGGGTGTCCGCCGAGTGCGCGCGGTGGCTGGCCGAGGAGGCTCCGGTCGCCGGGCTCGGCACCGAGACCGTGGGCACCGACGCGGGCGCGGCGCCGGGCTTCGACCCGCCCTTCCCCTGCCACTCCTACCTGCTCGGCGCGGGCAAGTACGGGCTCACCCAGCTGCAGAACCTCGCGCGCCTGCCCGCCACCGGCGCTATGCTCATCGCCTCGCCGCTGCCGATCATCGGCGGCTCCGGCAGCCCCGCCCGCGTCCTCGCCCTGGTGGAACGGTGATTCAGGCCGGCGGGGGTTCGGGCGTGAGTGTGGCGGAGGCGGCCGGGCGGGTGCTGGCCGCGCTCGGCGCCGACACCGTGTTCGGAGTGGTCGGCAGCGGCAACTTCCACGTGACCAACGCGCTCGTCGCGGCCGGGGCGCGGTTCGTCGCCGCCCGGCACGAGGCCGGCGCCACCACGATGGCGGACGCCTGGGCGCGTGTCACCGGCCGGCCCGGCGTGGTCAGCGTGCACCAGGGGCCCGGGCTGACCAACGCGATGACGGGCATCGCCGAGGCCGCCAAGAGCCGCACCCCGCTGGTGGTCCTCGCCGGGGAGACGGCCGGCGCGGCGGTGCTGTCCAACTTCCGGGTCGACCAGGCCGCCCTCGCCACGGCGGTCGGCGCGGTGCCGGAACGCGTGCACTCCCCCGGCAGCGTCCTCGACGACGTCGTCCGCGCCTACCGCACCGCCGCCGAGCAGCGGCGCACCGTCGTCCTCGGCCTCCCGCTGGACGTCCAGGCCATGCCCGTCCCCGACGAGCTCGCCCACGCCTTTTCCGGTTCGGAGGTTGGGAGCGTGGTCCCAGCGGGGCCGCCGGTGATGCCGGCCGGTCCGTCCGCGGAGGGTGTGGTGGCGCTGGCGGAGGTGCTGGCCGCGGCGCGGCGGCCGGTGTTCGTGGCCGGGCGCGGTGGGCGCGGGGCGCGGGAGCCGCTGCGGGCGCTGGGCCGGCGGGCCGGGGCGCTGCTCGCGACCTCGGCGGTGGCGCGCGGCCTGTTCCGCGGCGATCCGTACGACCTGGACGTGAGCGGCGGCTTCGCGACGCCGCTGGCCGCCGAACTGATCCGCGAGGCGGACCTGATCGTGGGCTGGGGCTGCGCGCTCAACATGTGGACGATGCGGCACGGCGCGCTGATCGGCCCGGACGCCACGGTCGTCCAGGTGGACGTGGAGTCCGCGGCACTCGGCGCGCACCGCCCCATCGACCTGGGCATCCTCGGCGACACCGCCGCCACCGCGACCGCCGTCGAGGCCGAACTGGCCCGCCGCGGCGGGGACGCCGTCGGCTATCGAGGGCCGGGGACGGCGGAGCGGATCGCCGCCGAGGGCCGGTGGGGCCTGGTGCCGTACGAGGACACCGGCGACGGCACGCGCATCGACCCGCGCACGCTCTCCCGTGCCATCGACGAGATGCTGCCCCCGGAGCGGGTGATCGGCATCGACTCGGGCAACTTCATGGGCCATCCGGCGATGTACCTGGAGGTTCCGGACGCGGACGGCCTGATCTTCACGCAGGCGTACCAGTCGATCGGGCTCGGCCTGGCGACCGCGATCGGCGGGGCCGTCGCGCTCCCGGACCGGATGCCGATCGCGGCGCTCGGCGACGGCGGCGCGCTGATGAGCATCGCCGACCTGGAGACCGCGGTCCGGCTCGGCCTCGGCATGCTCGTGGTGATCTACGACGACGAGGCGTACGGCGCCGAGGTGCACCACTTCGGCCCCGGCGGCCACCCCCTCGACACCGTGACGTTCCCGGCCGCGGACATCGCGGAGATCGGCCGCGGCTTCGGCTGCGACGGTGCCGTGGTCCGCCGCGTCGACGACCTGGCGGCGCTGCGGAAGTGGCTGGACGGCCCTCGCGACCGCCCCTTCGTGCTGGACGCCAAGGTCACCCCCGGCCCCTCCTGGTGGCTCGAGGAGGCCTTCCGCGGCCACTGATCGCGCGGCGACGCCGGCTCAGAGCGCCCGACGGAGCGGCTCGGCCCCGCGGCGCCAGGGTCAGGGCGCGGGGCGGAGCAGCTCGGGGCCGAGCGTGCGCAGCTCGGCGACGGAGTTGACGCCGAGCAGCTGCATCGTGCGTTGGAACTGGACGCGCAGCAGGTCCAGCGCGTGGTCGACCCCGGGCTCACCCGCGGCCATCAGGCCGTACAGGTAGGCCCGCCCCACCACGCCCGCGTCCGCACCGAGCGCCACGGCGGTGGCGATGTCGGCCCCGTGCCGGATCCCGGAGTCGATCAGCACCTGCACGTCCTCGCCGACCGCCCCCCGCACCTCCGGCACCAGGTCCAGCGGGGCCACGCTGCGGTCGAGCTGCCGGCCGCCGTGGTTGGACAGGTGAATGCCGTCCACCCCGGCCTCCACCGCACGCTTGGCGTCGGCGCCGGAGACCGGCCCCTTGACGACGAGCCGGCCGGGCCAGCGGCGCCGCATCTCCGCGATGAACTCCCAGGTGATCCCGGGCACGAAGTACTGCGAGACGTTCGCGACGGCCCCGTCCCGGGCCTTGCCCTCGAACGCGGCGGTGAGGTTGGCGAAGTCGATGGCCGGCGAGCGCAGCATCCGCGCCCAGTACGCCGGCTTGATCGCGATGCCGGCCATCGTGCGCAGGGTGAGCGCCGGCGGGATGATCAGGCCGTTGCGCACGTCCCGGGAGCGCCGCCCGCTGACCGCGGTGTCCAGCGTGACGGCGAGCACCCGGTAACCGGCGGCGGCCGCGCGGTCCACCAGGTCGTGCGAGACGTGCTCCTCGGTCCACGGGTAGAGCTGGAACCACAGGTCCTCGTGCCCGGTGGCGGCGACGTCCTCGATCGTGGTGGTGCCCATGGTGGAGAGCGTGTACGGCACCCCGGCGCGCGCCGCCGCCCGCGCCACGGCCCGCTCCCCCGCGGGGTGCATCATCCGCGTGTACCCGGTCGGCGCGAGCGCCAGCGGGAACGCGGCGGGACGGTCGAAGATCCGGGTGGACAGGTCGGGGGCGGACACGTCCACGCCGAGCCGCGGCACGTACCGGTACCGCTCGAAGGCGGCCCGGTTGCCGGCCATGCTCACCTCGTCGTCGGCGCCACCGTCGACGTAGTCGAAGACCGGCCGGGGGGTCCGCCGCAGCGCGGCGCGGCGCAGATCGTTCAGGTCGTGGCATCGGGAGAGCCGCCGCCGTACGGAGTCGGGCTCGAACGGCTTCATGCGGATCAGGGCCCGGATCTCACGGAGGTTCACAGATCGGAGATTACAACGCAGTCCGGAAGCGGTGATCGGCGCCCCCGGGGGCTTGCGGCGGCGTAACCCCCGCCTGCGCGTGTTCATGCTCACAGACAGCGTCCTTATATGGGAACGAGCAAGCACCCCAGGACCTCGACAGCACCCGGCATCGCCCCCCACCCCTGTCGACCCTCGTACCGGGAGGCTCCCCGACGATGCCACCACGAGCACCCTCAGGTTCGCCGCGCTGGCGCTGGCCGGCCTGCTCGCCATGACCGCCTGCGGCGCCACCGAGACCGCCGGCGGCGGCCCGGCCGCGAACGTCGCGCCGACGATGAAGCCGAACTGACCGGCTGCCGCGGTGCCATAGGGGTCAGCTACCTGCGCACCGCGAACCTCGACGAGGACGTGATCGCCCGAGAGGTCACCGAGTCCGCTGCCCGCGCCACCGCGGCGCTCGGCGGGAGTGGGAGGTAGGGAATGCCGTTCATCCGGGATGCCTGGTACGTCGTCGCCTGGTCCGAGGAGATCACCCGTACGCCCCTGCAGCGCTGGGTGTGCGGTGAGCCGATCGCGCTCTACCGCACCGAGGACGGCCGGCCCGTGGCGCCGGCCGACCGCTGCGCGCACCGCGCGTACCCGCTGTGCGCCGGACGGCTCGTCGGCGACAACATCCAGTGCGGCTACCACGGCTTCGAGTACGACTGCGGCGGCGTGTGCGTGAGGGTGCCCGGCCAGCCGCGGATCCCGCCGCGCGCGGTGGTGCGCAGCCACCCCCGTGGTCGAGCAGTACCGCTGGGGTGTGGATCTGGATGGGCGATCCGGCCAAGGCCGCCGATACGCCGGTGCCCGACACGCACTGGATGACGGACCCGGCCTGGGACGGGATCACCCACACCCGGCTGTTCGGCTGCCGCGCCGAGCTGCTGCACGACAACCTGCTCGACCTCACCCATGAGGCGTTCCTGCACACCTCGACCATCGGCGACGAGGCGGTGTACGAGAACGGCGTGCTCAACGGGATCACGCCCGCGACGGAGACCACGACCTGGTACTTCTACTCGTTCCGCCGCAACTTCGCGGTCGGAGACGCGGCGCTCAACGAGCTGCTGCACACGTCGCTGGGTGAGGTGCTCGATGAGGACCTGGTGACGCTGGAGCTGCAGGAGCGGATGATCGCGTCGCGACCGGAGTCCGTACGGGACGTGCTGATCGCGCAGGACGCGGGGGTCTCCAAGGCACGGCGGGTTCTCCAGCGGATGCTCGACGCGGAGGCCACCGGTGCTGGGGCCTCTGCGTGAGGTTGTTGCTGCGGGCCAACTCCCATGAGCGGACCGGCGGGGCCGTACGGATCGCGGTCTCGCCGGACTCGGCGGACCGGGGCGACGCGTGGATCTGGCACCTGCGGCTGTGGCCGGAGGAGTGGCCCGGCGGGCTCGGCGAAGGCGGCGCTGCGGCCGGGTCCGTACGGCGCACGCGCACCCTGGAGGTGCCGCAGGGCACCCTGGAGCTGGCCGCCGCCGTGGCCGTCGCGCGCCCCGAGCTGACCACGCTCACGCTGACCGGGCCGTCCGAGGTCGCCCGGGACGAGCGGGACACGGTGGTGCTGCTAGTCCTGGAGGGTGGGTGCGTTGTGGAGGAACGGCACCGTCTACGTACGCTTGACGCGTTCGTCCTGGAAGGTGAAGATCCGTTGGCGCCCTCCGTCGGACCCGTGTCGTCCGCGCCCGCCACCGTGGCCGTGGCCCGGCTGCGCGCGGCCGGCACGGACGCGATCGGGCTGGGTGCCCTGACCGTAGACCGCCTCGACACGAACGCTGGGAGGCCCGACGTGGAGCCGGTGAGCGACGAACTACGGCGGCTGCTGCCGGACGGGCGCGTCGTCACCGACCCCGGCGTGGTGGCGGGCTACCTGCGCGACGAGGCGCATCTCGTCGATCCCGGCGTCCCCGCCTGCGTGGTGACGGCCCGTAGCACCGACGATGTGGTGACCGTGCTGCGCTGGGCCGACGAGCACCGGGTGCCGGTGGTGCCGCGCGGCGGCGGCACCGGGCTGGCGGGCGGCTCCACCGCCACCGAAGGCGCGATCGTGCTGTCCCTGGCGAAGATGACGGCGATCCGGGAGATCTCCGCGGCGGACCAGGTGGCGGTCGCCGAGCCCGGCGTGATCAACGCCGACCTGGACCGCGCCGCACGCGAACACGGCCTGATGTACGCGCCGGACCCGTCCAGCTTCGAGATCTCCACGATCGGCGGCAACATCGCCACCAACGCGGGCGGGCTGCGCTGCGTCAAGTACGGGGTCACCCGCGACTCCGTGCTCGGCCTGGAGGTGGTGCTGGCCGGCGGGCGGCTGCTGCGCACCGGGCACCGCACGGTCAAGGGCGTCGCCGGGTACGACCTGACCGCGCTGTTCGTCGGCTCCGAGGGCACCCTCGGGGTGGTCACCGGGGCGACGCTGAAGCTGCGGCCGCGGCCGGGGCGGGAGCCGATGACGGCGGTGGGCACGTTCCCGACGCTGCGCGCGGCGGGCGAGGCGGTCGCCGCGGTGGTCCGGTCCGGGCTGCAACCGAGCCTGCTCGAGCTGATCGACCGCGCGAGCCTGCGCGCCATCGACGACCTGGCGAAGAACGGCGTGTCCGAGGGCGGTGCCGCCGCGATGCTCGTCGCGCAGGCCGACGGGCCGGACGCGGAGACGGCGGTGGCCGCCATGGCGGAGGCGTTCGCGGCGGCGGGAGCGGCGGACGCGATGGTCTCCACCGACGCCACCGAGGCGGCGCAGCTGGTGGAGATCCGCCGGATGGCGTTCTCCGCCACCGAGCGGCTGGGCCGGAACCTCGTGGAGGACGTCGGCGTGCCGAGGTCCAAGCTGCCGGACATGCTGGCCCGCATCGAGGCCACGGCCGAGCGGCACGACGTACTGATCGCGACGGTCGCCCATGCCGGCGACGGGAACCTGCACCCGGTGTTCATCGTCCCGTTCGGCGAACCCGGCGTGCCGGACTCGGTGTGGGCCGCCGCCGACGAGGTGTTCGGCGCCGCGCTGGAGCTCGGCGGGACGCTCACCGGCGAGCACGGGGTCGGCGCGCTGAAGCGGCGCTGGCTCGCGGACGAGCTGGGCGAGGAGTCGATGGCCGTGCACCACGCCATCAAGGCCGCCCTCGACCCGAACGGGATCCTCAACCCCGGCAAGGCCATCTGAGCCCGGGCCGCCCGCGTCTTCAGTCTTCGTCGATGATGACGCCGCGCATGTTCTTGCCGTCGAGCAGGTCCTGGTAGCCCTCGTTGATCTGGTCCAGCCGGTACCGGCGGGTGATCAGCTCGTCCAGCTTGATCTCCCCCATCCGGTAGAGCCGCAGCAGCCGCGGGATGTCGTACAGCGGGTTGGTGTTGCCGCAGAGCACCCCCTGGATGCGGCGCTGAAAGATCAGCAGTGGGCCGCCGGGCAGCACGATGTGCGGGTCGTCCGCCTTGCCCATCGCGGTGAGCACCACCCGGCCGCGCTTGCCGGTGATGTTCACGGCCTGGTTCATGACCTCGGCGTCCATCACGCCGACCGTGCAGATCGCCACGTCGGCGAGCCGGCCCCAGGTGCTCTCCACCACGAACGCGTGCGCCTCCGCCGCGTCGGTGAACGTGTGGGTGGCGCCCAGCTGCTCCGCCAGGTCCAGCTTGAACCGGACCGGGTCGACCGCCACGATCCGCGCCGCGCCCGCGCAGCGCGCGCCCTGTACCGCGTTGATGCCGACGCCGCCGACGCCGTACACCACCACGGTCTCCCCCGCCGCGCTCCTCTTCTCACCACTGCCGGGATGCTCCGTGGCGCCGATCATGGTTACTCTGCGTACGCTCCGCAGGCGCGGAAATGCGGACGGTTTGATGCCAAACCGGTATTCCGCGGGTGTAACGGGCGTGTTCTCACCCCGATGAACTCAGTGGGCACCCCAGACCCGCCAGTGCGGGCCACGGCAGGATGGTGATCATCGTGAGTTGGGGACCGTCGGGAGGCACGGCCACCGCGTCACGGAGAGTGATCGGAGCGGAGCGGCCGGTTCAACGCTATCTGCGCGTCGTACGCGGCGCGCCGGAGAACGTTCCGGCGGCGCGCGCCTTCACCTCGGCGCTGCTGCCGGACCATCCGCGGCGGGACGACGTCATCCTCGCCACCAGTGAGCTCGTCACCAACGCCACGCGGCACACGCGGAGCGGCGACGCCGGCGGCACCGTCGTCGTCGAGCTCATCACCTACGTGGGCGGGGTCCGGCTCGCGGTCATCGACCAGGGTTCGGGCCAGGAGCCGCACTTCGTGCCGCTCACCGACGAGGAGCCCGCCCGCAACGGCGGACTCGGGCTCGTCACCATCGACGCCGTCGCCTGTCGCTGGGGCTGGTACCACCTCGGCCAAGGCCGCGTCGTCTGGGCCGAGTTCACCGCCTGACCCTCCCAATCCGGCCCCCTCACCGCGCCCTTCCCCTCGCCGCGCCTCCTCCCCTCGTCGCGTCCCGTCCCTTCCCCTCGCCGCGCCCCCTCCACTCGCCGCGTCCCTCCCCCTCGCCGCGCCCCCTCTCCTCCCCCCGTCGCGGCCGCACCCCGCCTCCGCCGCGCCCGCGCCTCGACCGCATCCCTCCCCCCGCCGCACCCTCGCCGACCCTCGCCTCGGTCGCTTCCCCTCGTGGGGCGATGTGCGATCAGCGGGGACGGACCGTCGCGAGGGCGGTGAGCACGTAGGGCCAGGCGGCGGACAGCGGATCGATGAGCGCGAAGTGGTCCGCGCCAGGCGCCACCACGAGCGGCGTCCCGGTGGCCGCGGCGTACGTCCGGGACATGTCGAGCGGGACCCGCCCGTCCCTGTCGCCGTGCACGATCACCGTCCGCACGCGCGGCGTGCCGAGCGCGGCGGGGTCGGTGACCGCATAGCGGCCGGGTACATCCTGCGGACCGCCGCCGAGCAGCGCCCCGGTCGCGTCGTCGTCGAGCCCGCGCCGGTACGCGTCCGCCAGGTCGATCACCGGCGCGAGCGCGACCACCCCCGCCATCCGCAGCGCCCCCGGCCCGGGCCGATGCCCCGGCACCGCGACGGCCGCGTGCAGCGCCCCGGGCGCCCCCGCCGGCAGCCGCCTCCGCTGGGTCGCCCACACGGCGAGATGACCACCGGCCGAGTGCCCCATCAAGATCACCCGATCAGTGCTCGCCCTCCCGCACAGCACTCCGTGCAGCAGTCCCGGCAGCGCGTCCACGGCCGCCGCGACGTCCGTGAACGTGGCCGGCCAGCCACCACCCCCGCCGGTGCGCCGGTACTCCGGGCAGATCACCACGTGCCCGAGCGCCGCGATCTCGGACGCGAACGGCCCGAGATGGGTGCGGTCGATCGCGGCGCGCCAGTACCCGCCGTGGATCATGAGCACCACGGGAGGCCCGCCGTCGTGCGCCGTGGCTCCCGGCGGGAGCCATACGTCGGCCACGTGATCGGGATGCGACCCGTAGGACAGCGTCAGGTCCGGCCGGGGCGCGGGCCGGGTGAGGACCTCCCGGTTGTCCGTCATGCCGGGAGTATCCCCACCGCTTGCCCTCCTGCCAACGCCGACGAGCCATCGACGACGAGCCGGGGGCGGCGTACCGCCTAGTGCTCGTGGACGATGACGCCGCGGATGTTCTTGCCGTCGAGCAGGTCGTGGTAACCCTGGTTGACCTCGTCGAGCCGGTACCGGCGGGTGATGACCTCGTCGAGCTTGAGGTCACCGGACCGGTACAGCCGGACCAGCCGCGGGATGTCGAACAGCGGGTTCGTGTTGCCGCACAGCACCCCGCGCACCTGCAGGCCGTAGTGCGTGAGCGTACGGCCCCGTACGACGATCTGCTTGCCCTCGGCCTTCCCGACCGACGTCACCACGACCTTGCCGGCCTTGCCCACGATGTCCACCGCCTGCCCGACGACCTCCTCGCTGAGGATGTCGATCGTGCAGATGGCGACGTCGGCCATCCGTCCCCAGGAGTGCTCGCGGACGAAGTCCTGGGCGGACGCGGCGTCGGTGAAGGTGTGCGTGGCGCCGAGCCGCTTGGCGAAGTCGAGCTTGGAGTCGAGCGGGTCGACCGCGACGACGGTCGTCGCGCCCGCCAGCCTGGCGCCCTGTACGGCGTGGATGCCGACGCCGCCGACGCCGTACACCACGACGGTGTCCCCGGCTCCGACCTCGCCGCCGTAGACCGCGGAGCCCCAGCCGGTCGGCACGCCGCAGCCCACCAGCGCCGCCACCTCGAACGGGATGTCCTCCACGAGCTTCACGCAGGACGACTGGTTCACCACCGCGTACTGCGAGAACGTGCCGAGCACGCACATGCCGCCGACGTCCTCGCCGGCCTTGGAGTGGAACCGGAACGTGTCGTCGAGCAGGCCGCCGAACAGCGCGTTCCGGCCCTCGTCGCACAGGTACTGGCGCCCGGTCGAACAGGACGGGCAGGACCCGCAGGCCGGGATGAACGAGCACACGACGCGGTCCCCGGGCTTGACCCGGGTCACCTCCGGGCCGACGGACTCGACGATCCCGGCGCCCTCGTGCCCGCCGACGATGGGCAGCCGGGCCGGCAGGTCTCCGGTACGGACGTGGTCGTCGGAATGGCACAGGCCGGAGGCCATGAACTTGATCCGCACCTCACCGGCCTTGGGCTCGTCGAGCTCCAGTTCCTCGATCTCCCACCACTTCTCGCCGGGCTCGCGCATCACGGCCGCCATGGTCTTCATACCTGGGTCTCCTCACGCCTGGGGAATTCGGATCAGTGAGCGAACATCGTCACTTACGTTTCAAACCCGGCATAGGGAGTGCTGTCAACGCCCAGACGGGGGTCGATGCTGAGTGCCACCCTCAGACGCGGTCCTCATCCGGTGCGCCGGCGGGTGGACGGATGGGACCATGTGCGGCGGCTCGCCCGGGTGGGCGGCCGCGAGAACGGAGGAGATCGGATGGGGCAGGGGCCGCCTGGATACGCGGTGATCGACGTGGAGACGACCGGGTTGCGGACGGACTGGCACAACCGGGTCATCGAGGTCGGTGTGGTGCTGCTGGACCCCTCCGGTGAGGTCACCGGCGAGTGGTGCTCG
>WHSL01000103.1 GCA_009380095.1 Streptosporangiales bacterium
CCGACCACCCACCCCCAATCCCACGGGAATGACCACCGCCCACCGTCCGCGGATGCGGGCCCTTCCACCGTCCGCGGATGCGCGCCCTTCCACCGTCCGCGCGAACGGGCACCGGCGCCGGACCAGCCCGAGACAGTCGTCTCTCGGGCGTCCAGCGCTGCCCGCGTGGCATCCACTGGGACGGGAGAGCGGCCCCCTTGCCGCCGGGCGGGTGGCGTGGGGACCTTCAGGGTTGGGGTTGTGGGGGGCGCTGGGTGTCGTGGGTGGGGTGGGCCGGCTGAGGGGTATCGGTGTTGGCGGGTTGAGCGAGGAGGAGCGTTACGTCGTCGGTGGTGGGGTCGGCGTGTTTGTGCAGGAGGTCGAGCAGTCGGTCCAGTGCCTCGGGCGGGGTGGGGGCGGTTAGGGCGGAGCGTACGGCTGGGTTCAGCATGGGGAGGCCCGTCCGGCCGGAGGCGGTGCGGAGTTCGGTGAGGCCGTCGGTGTACAGGAGGAGGCGCTGGCTTGGGGTCAGGCGGTAGCGCTGGACCCGGGGCCGTGGGTGCAGTCCGAGCGGCGGGGAGAGATCCGCTGGTTGGAGGAGGTCCAGCGTGCGGCCGATCCGCAGTGGCGGGGGATGTCCGCAGTTGACGAGCCGGACCTCACCGGATGCGAACTCGGCGAGGATCACGGTGACGAAGTCCTCCGGACCCAGCTCGGCGGCGATGTAGGCGTCGATCTCCGTGGCCAGCCGGGCCAGGTCGGGTGCGGTAAGGGCGTGTTGGCGGAAGGCGGCGAGTACCGCCGTGGCCTGTCCTACCGCGCCCAGCCCACCGCCCTTGACGTCGGCGACGATCAGCCGTGGCCCGGCCGGGGCCATGGCCGCGTCGTGCACGTCGCCTCCGACCAGCGCCTCGGCGGTGGCCGAACGGGTGTAGGCGGCGAGGTTCAGGCCGCCGAACTCGCGGGGGAGTGGTCGGATGATCGCCCGCTGCGTGAGTTCGGCGATACGGGTCATATGGGCCAGTCGGCGTTGCTGCCTGGAGAGCGCGTACGCGAGAACGATCGTGCAACCGCCGACGAGCGCCGCGCTCGCTACGCGGACCACCGGAGATGGGACGACGGCGAGCGCGATACCGGCCAGGATGACGAGCACTAGCAGTGGCCGGACGAGCCGCCGGCCTCGGCTTAAGGGCACTGTCCCCTCCACAATGTCCCTTCCACAACGCGGTACCCCTCCGAGAGCGATCGTGGAGTGCTGACTTTTTCACTCCTGGCGATGTGGCGCAGGTATTTCGGGCAAGCTGCTGATTTCACAGGGTTCGCGGGTGGGTGGAGACATGACCGCTGCAGACCGGGCGCCGGGTGGTCTACCGGCCGAGACGACGAGTCTGATCGGGCGCCGCGCCGAGCTGGAGCGGCTATCCGCGTTGTCGGAGCGGTCCCGGTTGGTGACGGTCACCGGCGTGGGCGGGGTCGGGAAGACCCGGCTGGCCCTGCGCGCCGCCGCCGAGGCGCGGCCGCGCCATCGCGATGGGGCCTGGTGGGTCGGGCTGTCCGGACTGGACGACGAGGCGGCCGTCGTGTTCGCCATCGGTGAGGCGCTGCCGCTGCGGGACCAGTCGGTACGGCCGATGATCGACGTGGTCGCCGAGTACCTCGCCGATCGCGAGCTGCTGCTGGTGCTCGACACTTGCGAGCACCTCATCGACGCCTGCGCACTGATCGCCACCGCGCTGCTGGCCGCCGCGCCCGGGCTGCACATCCTGGCCACCAGCCGGCGCCCGCTCGGCCTGGTGGAGGAGGTCACGTTCACGCTGGAGCCATTCCCGGTGACCGACGAGCACCTGGCCGGCGAGGGTTCGGCCGGCGGAGGCCTCGCCGGGGAGGGACTGGCGGGCGGGGGACTGTCCGGCGGAGGCCTGACGGGCGAGGGACTGACGGGCGAGGGCAAGGCCGGGGAGGGCCTGACCGGCGAGGGCCTCACGGGGGACGGCCTGACCGGCGGGGTTCGGGTCGGCGGTGATGCGGTGGCGTTGCTGGCCGCGCGTGCCGCCGCCATGGCGCCCGAGGTCGCGAGTGAGGCGACCGGCGAGCAGGCGCTCCGGCTGTGCCGGCGGCTGGACGGCCTTCCGCTGGCGATCGAGCTGGCAGCGGCCCGGCTCGCAGAGATGCCCATCGGTGAGCTTCTCGACCGTTTGGACGACCGGTTCGGGCTGCTCGGTGACGACGGAGACGTGGCCGCGGACGCCGACCCGCCCTGGCATCAGGCGTTGCGTACCGCGATCGGGTGGAGCCATGAGCTCTGCTCCGCCCACGAGCGGCTGCTGTGGGCACGGCTGTCCGTGTTCGCCGGAGGCTTCGACGCCGAGGTGGCCGTAAGGGTGTGCGCGGACGATCGGCTCCCGGCGGCGGAGATCCCCCGGCTCCTCGCCGCCCTCGCCGAGAAGTCCGTGCTCACCGCGGTCCCGGCGCACCCGGACCATACGGGCCACGCGGGCCACGCGGGCCACGCGGGCCACGCGGGCCACGCCGAGGGTCCGGAGCATCCGGACTTCGCGGAGCCTCCAGGCCACGCGGGCCACGAGCACCCGAACGTCGCGGAGCCTCCAGGCCACGGGGACCACCCTGGCCACCCGAGCCACGCGGAGCACCCGGACGACCCGGAGCACCCCGGCGCGCGGTTCCGGATGCTCGACACGATCCGTGAGTACGGCGCGTTCTGGTTGCGCGGCCTCGGCGAGGAGCAGGTCATACGGCGCCGCCACCGCGACCACTACCTGGCCATGGCGCGGGCGGGCGACGCCGACTGGCTCGGCCCCGGCCAGGTCGCCTGGTACCGCCGGGTCACCACCGAGCACGACAACCTCCGCGCCGCGCTGGACTTCTGCCTGGCCGAGCCGGAGGGCCACATCGCTCTGGAGCTCGCCGGCGCGCTGTGGTTCATGTGGTACCCGTACGGCTTTCTCAAGGAGGGCCGCCGCTACCTCGAACGGGCGCTGTCCGCGGACGAGCGGCCGAGCGTGGCCCGCAACCGCGCCCTCTGGGCGCTCGGCCTGGTGCTGATCAGCATGGGCGACCCGGACGGCGTCCAGGCGCTCGGGGAGCAGTGCGCCGCGGGATCCGAGGCGCTCGGAGACCCCCGGGCGGCCGAGCACGCCCGGACATTGTGGGTGGGCGCGGCGATCCTCCGCGGCGACCTGACCGAGGTCGTCGCGCGAGCGGAGTCGGTGCTGGCGACACCGGCGCAGTCGGCGCCGATCTCGCTGCCGGTGCTGCTCCCCACACTGATGCGCGGCATCGCCGTCCTCCAGCAGGGGCGCGCCGACGAGGCCGTCGCCATCCTCGCGACGCTGCGCGACACCTGCGAGCGAGCCGGAGAGCACTGGATGCGCGCGTACGGCGACGTCTTCCTCGCCCAGGCGGAGCTGGCCTTGGACCGCCCCGCCGAAGCCGCGCGGTACGCCACCGCCGCGGTCCGGGCCAAGCGGTGGCTGCACGACAACACCGGCCTGGCCCTGGCCGTCGACGCGCTCGGCACCGCGGCCGGCGAGCTGGGGCAGGGCGAGCGGACCGCCCGGCTGCTCGGGCTCTCGCAGCAGATCTGGGAGACCGTCGGCCGGCCGCAGGCGGGCGTGCCGGAGTGGGTGGCCGCCCGCAAGGCGTGTGAGGACCGGGCCCGCGCGGAGCTCGGCGACGCGGCCTTCGAGGTGGCGTACGAATCCGGCTACCGGATCGCGATGGACGCCGCGATCCCCGGGATTCTCGACGATCCCATGACCACGCTGAACCAGAGCGGGCGGTGAGACGTGGCCTTGGTGACGAAGATCCAATAACCGGATTGTCAAGGTATCGACACACCCGGCAACTGCGTCTTGTATACGGTCGCCCGATCCAGATCACTCGGGTGTAGCCCCCTCGGAGAAGGAGCCCCCGGCATGAAGACCCAGCGGCTCGTCGCGCTACTCGCCGTCCCCCTCATGGCGCTCACCGCGTGTTCCGGTTCGGGGGGTGGTTCGCCCGCGCCCAACGTGCAGTCGGCCACCGCCGACAACCGGCCGGTCAAGAACGGCGGCACCCTCACCGTCGCACTCGAGGCCGATCCCGACGCGCTCGACCCGACCACCGCGACCACGCTGGTGGGCCGTCAGGTGTTCGCGAACCTCTGCGAGAAGTTGTACGACATCGACGCCAACGCGGAGGTCGTGCCGCAGCTGGCCACCGCGCTGCCCGAGGTGTCGGACGACGGCAAGACGCTCACGATCAAGCTCCGTGAGGGCGTGAAGTTCAACGACGGCACGGAGTTCAACGCCGAAGCCGTGAAGACCTCGCTGGACCGGCATCGCACGCTCGCCGAGTCCGCCCGGGCCGCGGAGTTGGCGGCCGTGGAGGAGGTCGAGGTGGTGGACCCGTCCACCGTACGGCTCAAGCTGTCCCGCCCGTACACGCCGCTGCCCGCCCTGATGGCGGACCGCGCCGGGATGATCCTCTCGCCGAAGGCGCTGGATGAGGAGGGCGAGAACTTCGGTGCCAACCCGGTGTGCGTCGGCCCGTTCAAGTTCGTCAGCCGCACGTCCGGCAGCGAGATCGTGCTGGACCGCGCGCCGGACTACTACGACGCCTCCAAGGTGAAACTCGACAAGCTGGTCTACAAGATCATCGTTGACCCGAACGTCCGGGCCGCCAACCTCAAGTCCGGCGACATCAACGTGGCCACCCGGCCCAGCACGCCGACGGTGTCGGGGATCCAACGGGACCCGAACCTGCGGATCGTGGCCGGTGGCGGTCTCGGCTACGACGGCATCCGGGTCAACATCGGCAACGTCGACGGCTCCACGGAGAAGTACGGCAAGGTCGACACCCCGCTGGGGAGCAACGCCAAGTTGCGTGAGGCGTTCGAACTGTCGATCGACCGGCGGGCGATCAACCGGGCCGTGTTCAACGGGCTGCACCAGCCGGACTGCTCCCCGCTCCCGCTGGACAGCAAGTACCGCGCCAAGAACTTCACCTGCCCGGCGCCGAACCCGGCGCGGGCCAAGCAGCTGGTCCAGGAGTCGGGGGTGCCGACGCCGATCAAGGTGACGCTGAGCGCCTCCAACGAGACGCAGGTTCAGCGGGAGGCGCAGGTCATCCAGCAGATGGTCAAGCCGGCCGGCTTCGAGGTCGAGGTGGACACCGCCGAGTTCGTGACCACCCTGGAGCAGGCGGAGGCGGGCGACTTCGACACGCTCATCGTCGGCTGGTCGGGCCGGGTCGACCCGGACGGCAACCTCACCAACCAGGTCACCACCGGTGACTCCAACAACTACTCCGGAATGTCCGACCCGGGCATCGATGGGCCGATCGAGAAGGCGGCCGAGACCGCGGACGTGGCGGAGCGTACGCGGCTCTACGACCAGGCCGTCAGGAAGATCCTCGAGCTGCGCGGATACATCTACCTCTACCACGAGAAGGAGTACCTCGCGACGCAGCAGAGCGTCGCCGGCGTCAAGTTCTTCGCGGACGGGCTGCCGCGCTTCACCACCGCTGGTTACGCCCAGTGATTCGAGTCGGCCGGCCGGTCCGGCCATTGCCACTCCGCCTGTATTGCATGTTGTATACGGTCGGCCGACTCCTCCCTCCAAGGAGACCCGATGAAGACCCAGCGGCTCGCCGCCCTGCTCGCCGTCCCGCTCCTGGCACTCGCCGCGTGTTCCGGCTCGGGAGGTGGTTCGCCCGCGCCCCAAGTGCAGACCGCGACCGCGGACGACCGGCCGGTCAAACGCGGCGGCACGCTCACCGTCGCGCTGGACGCCGACCCCGACGCGCTCGACCCGACCACCGCGACCACGCTGGTGGGCCGTCAGGTGTTCGCGAACATGTGCGAGAAGCTGTACGACATCGACGCCAACGCCGAGCTCGTGCCCCAGCTCGCCGCCGCCCTCCCCGAGGTGTCGGACGACGGCAAGACGCTCACGATCAAGCTCCGTGAGGGCGTGAAGTTCAACGACGGCACGGAGCTCGACGCCGACGCGGTGAAGACCTCGCTGGACCGGCACCGCACGCTGGCCGAGTCCGCCCGCGCCGCGGAGCTGGAGTCGATCGAGGAGGTGGAGGTCGTCGACCCCGCCACCGTACGGCTCACACTGTCGCGCCCGTACACCCCGATGACCGCGCACTTCGCGGACCGTTCGGGGATGATCATGTCCCCGAAGGCGCTGGAGGAGGAGGGGGACGACTTCGGCGCGAACCCCGTCTGCGTGGGCCCGTTCAAGTTCGCCAGCCGTACGTCCGGCAGCGAGATCGTGCTGGACCGCGCGCCGGACTACTACGACGCGGCCAAGGTCAAGGCCGACAAGGTGGTCTACAAGATCATCGTTGACCCGAACGTCCGGGCGGCGAACCTCAAGTCCGGTGACGTCAACGTCGCCTCCCGGCTCGGCACGCCCACCGTGGCGGGCATCCAGGCCGACCCGAAGCTTCGCGTGGTGTCCGGCGGCGGGCTCGGCTACTACGGCATGCGGATCAATATCGGCAACGTCGACGGCTCCACGGAGGAGTACGGCAAGATCGACACCCCGCTGGGCAGCAACCCGCAGCTGCGGGAGGCGTTCGAACTCTCGCTGAACCGGCAGGCCATCAACAAGGCCGTCTTCAACGGCCTGCACCAGCCGGACTGCTCGCCGCTCCCGCTGGACAGCACGTACCGCGCGAAGGGCTTCACCTGCACGCCGAACGACCCCGCGCGGGCCAAGCAGCTCGTCCAGCAGTCCGGTGTGCCGACGCCCATCAAGGTCACGCTGAGCGCGCCGAACGACACGCAGAACCAGCGGCTCGCCCAGGTCATCCAGCAGATGGTGAAGCCGGCCGGGTTCGACGTGCAGGTCAAGACGGCCGAGTTCGTGACGACCCTGGAGGAGGCCGAGGCGGGCAACTTCGACACCCTGCTGAACGGCTGGTCCGGCCGGGTCGACCCGGACGGCAACCTTACCAACCAGGTCACCACCGGTGACTCCAACAACTACTCCGGCATGTCCGACCCGGGCATCGACGACCCGATCGCCAAGGCCGCCGAGACCGCGGACGTCGCCGAGCGGACGAAGCTGTACGACCAGTCCATCAAGAAGGCCGCCGAGCTGCGCGGCGTCATCTACCTCTACCACCTGAAGGAGTACCTCGGGACGCAGCGGAACATCGCCGGGATCCAGTTCTTCCAGGACGGGCTTCCCCGGCTGAAGACCGCCGGATACGCCCAATGATCTGGTTCATCCTGCGCCGCGCCGGCGCCGCGTCGATCGTCTTGTTCCTGGCCAGCGTCATGATCTTCCTGGGGATCAGGGCGCTGCCCGGGGATCCGGCGGTCGCGATGGCGGGGGAGGAGGCGACGCCCGAGGCGGTCGCCGCCATCCGCGCCCAGTACGGCCTGGACCAGCCGCTCCCGGTGCAGTACGCCGACTACGTCACCCAGACGCTCACCGGCAACCTGGGCCGGTCCACCCAGGACAAGCTGCCGGTCGCCGACATCCTCGCCCAGCGGCTCCCGGTCACCCTGGAGCTCGCCGCGATCGCCATCGTGATCGCGGTGACCATCGGGCTGCTGGCCGGCATCGTGGCGGCGGTGCAGAGCGGCCGGTTTTTCGACTACGTGGCCAACGCGATCGGCCTGGTCGGGCTGTCCGTACCGCACTTCTGGCTCGGGCTGCTCGCCATCCTGCTGTTCTCGGTGACGCTGCGCTGGCTGCCCGCCTCCGGGTACGTACCGTTCAGCGAGGATCCGGCGGGCAACCTGCAGCGCATGCTGCTGCCGGCGGTGGTCCTCGGCACCGGCTTCGCCGCCGCGCTGATGCGGCAGACCCGCTCCGCCATGCTCGGCGCGCTGACCGCCGACTACGTGCGTACGGCCAGGTCCAAGGGCCTGTCGGAGCGCAAGGTCGTCGCCGTGCACGCGCTGCGCAACAGCTTGACCACCGTGGTCACCGTTCTCGGCCTGCAGCTCGGCGTGCTGATCAGCGGCGCGGTGGTGACCGAGCAGATCTTCGTGATCCCCGGGTTCGGCAAGCTCACCGTGGACGCGGTGCTGACCCGCAACTACCCGGTGATCCAGGCCGTCGTGCTGGTGGTCGTCGTCGGGTACGTGCTGATCAACCTGCTGGTGGACATCGCGTACGCGGCCCTCAACCCGCGGATCCGTTTCGGTGGAGGTGCCGATGGCTGAGCAGGTGGTGGAGCGGCCCGCCGCCCCGGTCTCGCCGGGGGAGCGCGGCCGGCTGTGGCGGCGCTTCCGCCGCCGGCCCATGCCGATGACGGGCCTCGTGCTGGTCGTCGCGTTCCTCGTGCTCGCGCTCGCCGGGCCGATGCTGACCAGGGACCCGTCCGCGCAGGACTACAACGCGATCATGATGCCGTCCTCGGGCGCGCACCCGCTCGGCACCGACGACCTCGGCCGCGACGCGCTCGCCAGGATCGCCTCCGGCGCGCGCATCTCGCTGCAGGCGGGCCTGCTCTCCACGCTACTCGCGCTGACCGTGGGGATCCCGATCGGGCTCGTCGCCGGGTTCTACCGGCGCTGGCTCGACCCGGTCGTGATGCGGCTGGTGGACGTCGTGCTGGCGTTCCCGTTCCTGGTCTTCGCGGTGGGGCTGGCCGCCATCCTCGGGCCGTCGTTGCGCGGCGTCGTACTGGCGCTGAGCTTCATCCAGCTCCCGCAGGTCATCCGGATCACCCGGGGCGAGGTGCTGGCGGCGCGGGAGATGGACTACGTGGCCGCGGCCATCGCCGACGGCTCCACGGACGGGCACATCCTCGCGCGTTACATCCTGCCGAACTGCGCCGGGCCGCTGATCGTGCAGGCCACGGTGGCGATCCCGATCGCCATCATCGGCGAGGCGACGCTGTCCTTCCTCGGCCTCGGGGTGCAGCCGCCCACGCCGTCCTGGGGTGTCATGCTGACCACGGCCCAGCAGTACCTCGATCAGGCGCCCTGGCTGGCGATCTGGCCGGGCGTCATGATCGCGCTGGCGACGCTCGGCTTCAACCTGCTGGGCGACGGCCTGCGCGACGTCCTCGACCCACGGAGCGGAACGTGACCGGAGCACGTACGGCCCCGAACGGAGACGGCCCGCTGCTGGACATCACCGGCCTCGCCGTCGACTTCGACACCGAGGACGGCGTCGTGCACGCGGTCAAGGGCGTCGACCTCTCCCTCGGCGCCGGCGAGATCCTGGCACTGTGCGGGGAGTCCGGCTGCGGCAAGTCGGTCACCGCGATGTCCATCCCGGGCCTGCTGCCGCGCGGCGCGCGGATCTCCGGGTCCGTGAAGCTGGAGGGCCGGGAGCTCACCACGCTGCCCGCCCGCGCACTGCGGGACGTACGCGGCAAGGAGATCTCCATGGTCTTCCAGGAGCCGATGACGTCCCTGAACCCGTCGTTCACGGTCGGGTACCAGCTCGGGGAGGTGCTGCGGCGGCACGAGGGCATGTCGCGCGGGCAGGCCCGTGCGCGGTCCGTGGAGCTGCTCGACCTCGTCGGCATCCCCGCTCCCGACCGGCGCATCAAGGAGTATCCGCATCAGCTCTCCGGCGGCATGCGGCAGCGCGTGATGATCGCCATCGCGGTGGCATGCTCGCCCAAGGTGCTGATCGCCGACGAGCCGACCACGGCGCTGGACGTCACGATTCAGGCCGGGGTGCTGGACGTCTTCCGGGATCTGCGGGACCGGCTGGGCACCGCGATCATCCTGATCACGCACGACCTGAGCGTGGTCGCGGACATCGCGGACCGGGCCATCGTCATGTACGCGGGGCGGGCCGTGGAGCAGGCGCCGGTCACCGAGCTGTTCGCGCGGCCGCGCCATCCGTACACGATGGGCCTGATGAAGGCGCTGCCGGCGGCGGTCACGGCCGCCGGGGTGGGGGAGCGGCCGCGGCTCGCCGAGATTCCCGGGATGGTGCCGACCCCGATGACCGACCCCGATGAGTGCGCGTTCCAGCCGCGCTGCCCGCGCGCCGAGCCGGACTGTACGGCGTCCCGGCCGATCCTGGAGAAGGCCGTATCGGAAAGTCCCGCGGACGGTCACACCGTGGCCTGCTTCCACCCATTGGAAGGGGAGGGCCGATGACCCCGGTGCTCGAGATCGACGGCCTGGTCAAGCACTTCGGCGCGGGGCGCGGGCAGGCCGTGCACGCGGTCGACGGGGCGTCGCTGTCCATCGCCCCCGGCGAGGTGCTCGGTCTGGTGGGGGAGTCGGGCAGCGGCAAGTCCACGGTCGGCCGGTGCATCCTGCGGCTCACCGACCCCACCGCCGGCACGATCCGGCTGGACGATACGGACATCACGCACCTGTCGCGGCGCGCGCTGCGCCCGCTGCGGCGGGACGTGCACATCGTGTTCCAGGACCCGTACTCCTCGCTGAACCCGCGCTTCTCCGTGGGCCGCATCGTCGGCGAGCCGCTGCGCCGGCACCGGGTTGCTTCCGGACGCGAGCTCGCCGACCGGGTCGCCGCCATGCTGGAGCGGGTCGGTCTCGCCGCCTCGCTGAGCCGTCGCTACCCGCACGAGCTGTCCGGCGGGCAGCGGCAGCGGGTCGGGCTGGCCCGGTCGCTGATCCTCGAGCCCAAGCTCGTGGTGGCGGACGAGCCGGTCTCCGCGCTGGACGTGTCGGTCCAGGCCTCGGTGCTCAACCTGATGACCGACCTGCAGCGGGACATGGGCTTCTCGTGCCTGTTCATCACGCACGACCTGTCGGTGGTGAAGTACCTCGCCGACCGGATCGCGGTGATGTACCTGGGGCAGATCGTGGAGACCGGACCCGCTGCGGAGATCTTCGCCTCGCCGCAGCATCCGTACACCCAGGCCCTGCTGTCGGCGGCGCCGGTGCCCGACCCGGTGGAGCAGCGCGAACGGTCCCGGGTCGTGCTCGGCGGCGACATCCCGAGCCCGCTCGACCCGCCGGCCGGGTGCAGGTTCCACACCCGCTGCCCGGTGGCGGTCGAGCGGTGCCGTACGGAGGAGCCCGCACTGGTGTCCCGCCGTGATGGCGGCGGTCCGGTCGCCTGTCACCTCGTCACCGGTGCGGACGTCCCGGACCTGACCGCCATCTGAGGACGGCGATCGCTCAGATCAGGGACAGCTTGCCCACGGTGACGATGCCGATGCGTGCGTCTTCGCTGGTGTAGAGGGTGCCCTTGAGCGGCTCGCCGTTCCGGGTGGCCTTGAGGGTGATGTCGCCGTGGCGGCTGACGGGCACGGAGCGATCGATGGTGATCGTCCCCACCCCCTTGAGTTCCGTACGGAGCTCGCGCTCGGCGGTCGCGATGTCCTTGTCGAGCGAGTGGAACGTCGCCGCCTCGGCGAGGTCGCCCGAGTTCACCAGCTCCAGGTAGTAGCCGGGCATCGTCAGCCGCTCCCACAGCCGGCCCCGGGGGTCGGCGGGAAACCCGTACTGGGCGCCGCCCTGGTCATTCGCCGTGGCCTCGGCCACGCACCACCGACCGCGATCGTTTCGAACTGCTGCTGCTGCTCGGGATGCGCGAGCTCACCGTCGCGCTCTCAACGTCGCGGCCAAGCAGAACGCGCCGGTGAAGCTGGTGGCGCCGTCCGAAGGGCTCGCCGTCTACGACTACTTCCTCGGCATGACCGCGGCGGGCAAGCACAAGGCGGCGGCCACGACGTTCGTCAACTGGTACTTCTCCAAGCGGGGGCAGCAGCTCATCGCGAGCTTCGGCGAGTACCCGGCCCGCTCCGACGTCCCGCTGCCGCCGGTGCAGGGGGTGAAGCTGCCCGCACTGGACTCCGACAAGGTGTACCGGCCGGACCCGGAGAAGGAGCTGAAGCGCTCCGAGCAGCTGCAGAAGGACTGGAACAAGACCTTCGGCTACAGCTCCTGACGCCGCGCCTCCGTCAGTGGCCCGGGGCCGGGTGGTGGGCGGGCGAGGGGCGCCTCGTACGGTTGCCGTGTGCTCGACTATGACGAAGAGGCCGCGAACTACGACAGGACCCGGGGCGGCGACGCGCGCGCCGGCCTGGCGGCCGCGGCCCTCGAGCGGCTGCTGCCGCAGGGCCCGGCGGTGCTGGCCGACCTGGCCTGCGGCACCGGCATCATCACCACCCGGCTGCGCCGACCCGGCCGTCGCGTGCTCGGCATCGACCCGTCCGCGGGCATGGCGCGGCTCGCGGCCCCCCGGCTGGACGGCGCGGTGGTGCTGGGCGACGGCACCCGGCTGCCGCTGCCGGACGCCTCCGTGGACGCGGTGACCACGGTGTGGCTGCTCCACCTCCTCGACGAGGCGGGGTCGGCTGCGGTGATCGCGGAGGCGGCGCGGGTGCTGCGGCCCGGCGGCACCTTCGTCACGACCGTGGACCGGCTCGGCGCACCGTACAACACCGGCTGTGACGCGGCCGCGCTGATCGGTCCCGTACGGGCGCCGCACGTGCGGCCGCAGACCGACGCGCCCGAGCGGGTGGTCCGGGTCGCGGCCGCACACGGGCTCACCTCGAGCGGGAGGGCCACGTTCACGATGCCCGGCCAGGGGCGGAGCCCTCGCGTGTGGCGGGAGAGGATCGGCGCCCGGGACGGTGGCTGGGCGGGCCGCGCCGACGCCGCCGCGATCGCCGCGCTCACGGACGGGCTCGCCGCCCTGCCGGACCAGGACCGTCCCCGTCCGGACCCCGTACACACCCTCGTGGCCCTCACCAAAGACGCCTAACCCGTCCCAGACCGAGTACCCGGCGAACCTCAATCCGACCGCGCCGATCGCCGGTCTGCTGCACGCGGGAGGCGTCCGGCACCCCTGGCTGGAGCGGGCCACGGCCTTCGTCTGGGACCGCATCGACGCGATCACCGAGACGAGCCCGTACGAGGCGTACTCGGTGCTGGCGTTCCTGGACCGCGCCCCGGACCGGGCCGGCGCGGAGGCCGCCTTCGAACGGCTGGCGCCGCTGATCCGCCCGCACGTGGTGGTCGATCCGTCCGTGGAGCACGCCTCACACGGGGTGGTGGACTTCGCATCGCGCCCGGACGGCCTCGGCCGGCGCCTGTTCACCACGGAGGAGGTGGACCACGCGCTCGACACGCTCGTCGCCGAACAGGGCGAGGACGGCGGCTGGGACGTCGACTTCCCCTCCTGGGCACCCGGGACGAAACTGGAGTGGCGCGGCTTCGTCACGGTCACCCGCCTGAAGACGCTGCGCGCGTACGGGCGTGGCTAAGCTCCTCGGCGTACCGCCCGACGAGCAGGGAGTCCCGCCATGACCACCACTCAGGACGCGACCGTGCGGAGGATGAGGCAGACTGTCGACGCGCTGCTGCCATCCGTGCTCGACGACCTGCGGAGGCTGGTCCGCATCCCGTCGGTGAGCAGCGACCCGGCGCACGCGGGCGACGTCCGGCGCGGCGCCGAGCTGGCCGCGGAGATGTGCCACGCCGCCGGCTTCCCCGAGGTACGGGTCCTGGAGGACGGCGGCGCGGCCCCGGCCGTGGTCGCGCGCATCCCCGCGCCGCCGGGCGCGCCGACCGTGCTGCTCTACGCGCACCACGACGTGCAGCCCACCGGGGACCGGGCCGAGTGGCGCAGCGACCCGTTCGAGCCCGTGGAGCGCGACGGCCGGCTGTACGGGCGGGGCACCGCCGACGACAAGGCCGGCATCGCCGCCCACCTCGCCGCGGTCCGCGCGCACGACGGGCGGCCGCCGGTCGGCGTGACCGTGCTGCTGGAGGGCGAGGAGGAGATCGGCTCGCCCACCATGGAAGGCTTCGTGGAGCGGCACCGTGAGCTGCTCACGGCCGACGTGATCGTCATCGCCGACGCGGCCAACTGGGCGATCGGCCGACCCGCCCTCACCACGTCGCTGCGGGGCCTCGCCGACTGCGTGCTGGAGGTCCGCACGCTCGACCACGCGCTGCACTCGGGGCTGTGGGGTGGTGTCGCGCCCGACGCGTTCACCGTGCTCGCCCGGCTGATCGCCACCCTGCACGACGCGCAGGGCGAGGTCGCCGTGCCCGGCCTCGCCGCGTCGCCCGGCACCGAGGGGCCGGACTACCCGGCGGAGCGGGTCAGGGAGGAGGCCGGCATCCTCGACGGCGTCGAGCTCACCGGCACCGGCCCGATCTCCGGCCGGCTCTGGTCCAAGCCGGCGATCTCCGTCATCGGCATCGACGCCCCGAGCGTCGCCGACTCCGCCAACATCCTGCACGCCACGGCCCGGGCCAAGGTCTCGCTCCGACTCGCCCCGGGTGACGACCCGGCCACCGCGATGGCGGCGCTCCGCCGGCACCTCACCGAGCACGCCGAGTGGGGCGCGCGGGTGGAGGTGCACGAGGGCGCGGCCGCCGCGCCGTACGCCATCGCCGCCGAGGGGCCCGCGTTCGACGCGGCCCGCGCCGCGTTCCACGACGCCTGGGGCGTGCCACCGGTGGACGTCGGCGTCGGCGGCACGATCCCGCTCGTCGCCATGTTCGCCGAGCGCTACCCCGAGGCCGCCATCCTCGTCACCGGCGTGGAGGATCCGGACACCCGCGCGCACGGCGCCAACGAGGGCCTCCACCTGGCCGACTTCGCGAACGTCTGCCTCGCGGAGGCGCTGCTGCTGCAACGCCTCGGCTCCCCGCGCTGACCGGAGCCCCGCGCCCCCGCTCCTCGGCCCCTCCGGATTCGACCGGTCCGCCCGGTGGAATCCCCAGGTAAGGGATCAAAAAGACGAAGGGGACGATGACCGGCCGCTTACACCTGGTGCCGCGCTCCATCCGTGGCCGGCTGACCGCACTGGCCACCCTGGTCGCGGCCGGGGTGTCGCGAGCTCGTCGGCGATCGTGCTCGCCGTCGCGCCCGGTGCGCTGCGCGGTGTGGTCGAGGAGAGCGTGGAGCTGACCGTACGGCAGGTGGCCGCGGACGTCGGCGGGGTGAGTTCCGGCCGATCCTGGCGGTCCCCGATGTGAGCCGGCCGCGCGTGCAGTTCCTCGAGGTGGCGGAGCCGGACGGGGACATCATCGCGACCCTGCCGGACACGGCGGGGCGCTGCCGGTCAGTGACTTCGTGCCGCCCCGCCCCGGCCGGTCTCGCCGCCCTGACCCGCCGGGGGAGGCTCACTCTTGAGCGGGACGCCCGCGCCTGCGCGCCTAGCCTCCCGGTGACGCGTACGGCGTGAGGAGGGGCATGGCGCTGACACTGCTGCACGACCTGCTCGACCGGCGTGCGCGGCGCTCCCCGCACCGCGCCTGCCTGGTCCGCGGCACGGCCGTGTGGACCTACACGGAGCTGCGCCGGCTCAGCCTCGCGTACGCCGGCTGGCTGCACGGCCGCGGTGTGCGCCGCGGCGACCGGGTGCTGATCCTCGCGCCGCACGCCCCGGCCACGCTGGCCATGGTGTACGCCACCTCCCGGCTCGGCGCCGTGCACGTCGTGGTGGGGGACCGGCTGCGCCCGTACACGCTGCGGCACATCGTGGCGGACTGCACGCCGTGCGTCGCCGTCGTCGAGGGCGCCGGGCCGTGGGGCGGCACCAGCGACCTCTTCGGGGTGCCGGCGCACGCGTTCGAGGAGATCCCGCACGAGCCGCGGGGGCGCCCACCGTGCACGCCGGGCCCGCTCTCGGTGGACCCGGCCGGCCTCATCTACACCTCGGGGAGCACGGCGATGCCCAAGGCGGTGGTCTCCGGCCACCGGCAGGTGCTGTTCGCCGCCCAGGCGATCCAGTCGCAGCTCCGGTACCGCCCGGACGACGTGGTGTTCTGCTGCCTGCCGCTCTCCTTCGACTACGGGATGTACCAGGCGTATCTCTGCGCGCTCGCGGGAGCGACGCTGGTGCTCGGGGACGCCGTGGACGCCGGGCCGCCGCTGCTCGGCCGGCTCCGCGAGCACGAGGTCACCGTGCTGCCGCTGGTGCCGTCGCTGGCGAAGGCGCTGTGCCTGCTGGTGGAGCGGTCCGGGGTGCCACCGGCGCGGCTGCGGATGGTGACCAACACCGGCGCGGCGCTGCCCGAGCGGCTGGCCGCGCGGATGCTGTCGCTGATCCCCGCCCTCGGCGTGTTCCCGATGTTCGGGCTGACCGAGTGCAAGCGCGTGTCGATCCTCAAGCCGGGGGAGCGGCCCGGGCATCCCGGTTCCGTGGGGCGCCCGCTGCCGGACACCGAGGCGTACGTGATCGGGGAGGACGGCGGGCGGCTTCCTCCGGGTGAGGTGGGGGAGCTCGTCGTACGGGGCCCGCACGTGATGGCCGGCTACTGGCGGGCGCCCGAGCTGACCGCCGCACGTTTCCGCCGCGCCCCGGACGGCGGGATCGAACTGCACACCGGCGACATGTGCCACCTTGACGCGGACGGCTACCTGTACTTCCACGGCCGCCGGGACGAGCTCTACAAGCAGGGCGGGTACCGGATCAGCGCAGCAGAGGTCGAGGGGGCGGCGATGGACGTGCCGGGTGTGGAGCTGGCGGCGCTGTTGCCGCCGGAGGGCGAGCGCGGGGCGGTGCTGGCGGTGACCGGGGCGCTCAGCCCGTACGAGCTGCGCGATCGGCTCGCCGAACGGCTCGAGCCGGCCCGTCTGCCCGCCGAGTTCCACGTGCTCGCGGCCCTGCCGCTGCACCCGAACGGCAAGATCGACAAGAGCGCGCTGCCGACAGCCCTGTCCGGTGAGCTGCGAGGCGTGCCGTGACCGCCCCGATCGGCGAGATCGCCGCCGTCTACGGCACGCCCGTTTACGTCTACGACCTCGGCGACGTGCGGGCCGCGCACGCCGCGCTGACCCGCGCGCTGCCCGCCGGCTCCGCGCTCTACTACTCCGTGAAGGCCAACCCGCATCCCGGCGTCGGCGCGGTGCTCGCTGGGCTGGGCTGCCGGGCCGAGGTGGCCTCGACCGGTGAGATCGACGCCGCGCTCCGCGCCGGGTTCGCGCCCGCCGACCTGCTGCTCGCCGGGCCGGGCAAGACCGCGGACACGATGGCGTACGCGCTGGCCCGTGGCGTACGGCGGATCTCCGTCGACTCCCCGGAGGACCTGTCGCGGGCGGGCGGCCACGGCACCGACGTCGACTGCCTGCTGCGGATCAACGCCGACCGGCCGATCGTCGGCATGGGGCTGACGATGACCGGCACCGCCTCGCCGTTCGGCGCGGACGCGTCCTGGGTGCTGTCCCGGCCGGAGGAGTTCCGTGCCGCCGGGCGGGCCCGGGTCGCCGGCTTGCACCTCTACATGGGGACGAACATCGCCGACCCGGAGACGCTGTTCACGCAGCTCGCGGCGAGCGCCCGGCTGGCGGGAGAGGTGGTACGCGCGCTCGGACCGAGCCCGAGCGAGGTCGACCTCGGCGGCGGCTTCGCGATGCCGTACGCGCGGAGCGGCCCCCGGCCGTCCCTGACGGGTCTCGCCGCCCGGCTCGAACCGGTCATCGCGGCGGCGCTGCCCGGCGGGACGCTGATCTCCTTCGAGTCCGGCCGGCATCTGGTCGGCGGGTGCGGGACGCTGCTCTGCCGGGTCCTGGAGGTGAAGCCGTCCAAGGGCCGTACGTTCGTGATCCTGGACAGCGGCGTGCACCATCTGGGCGGCATGTCCGGCCTGCGCCGGCTGCCCCGGGTGGTCCCCGAGCCGGTCCCGGTGGGGGAGGCCCGCCGCCCGGGCGTGCTGCGCGACTGCGTGATCACCGGCCCGCTCTGCACACCGCTGGACACCTGGGCCGACGGGGTGACCCTGCCGGAGCTGCGCGCCGGTGACCTGGTCGCGGTGCCGAACACGGGCGCGTACGGGCTCACCGCGAGCCTCATCGGCTTCCTCGGCCACCCCGCCCCGGCGGAGGTCCTGGTGGACGGGGGAGTCGTCGTGTCGGCGTCCCGGCTGGAGCTGGGACGCGTGGATCTTGGAGGCAGTTCTGAACGAGCACTTCATCGCCGTGCTGCGGCGGCACCTGAGTCATCTAGGGCCGGACCGGCCGCCCGCCCCGGAGGAGCCGCTGTCCGCGCTCGGGCTTGACTCGCTGCGCGCCGTCACGCTCATCCTCGACCTCGAGGACGAGTTCGGCGTCACCTTGTCCGACGATTCCCTCGCGGGTCTCGACACCCCGGCCGCGCTCTGGGCCGCGATCCAGACCGCCCGCGCTCCTACGTGATCCGGCCGATGAGGCGGGCGACGGCCTCGGGGTCGTCGTGCGGGGCGTAGTGGGTGGCGGGGAGCTCGACGTAGCGGGCGGTGGGGAAGCACGCGGCGGCGTGCCGTACGCCTTCCGGGGCGATCACGGTGTCCTTCGTGGCGGCCGCGAACACGATTGGAACTTGCACCTGGGCCGCCTGGGGGAGCGGGTCGTACGCCCAGAACGCCAGGTGCTGCCGGGCGTAGGCGACGAGCGCCGGCGCGGAGCTGAACGGGAGGCCGACCGCCTCCGCGAGCTCCGGCGGCGCGCCCGCGGCGGCACCGTCGCCGTCGAGTAGCGGTAGCAGCCGCGCGGCGTCCTCGTGCCGGCGGTCCACGGCCCGGCAGAGCGCCTCGAGGTTGCGTTCGTACGGCGTGTCCAGCGCGGGGTCCCGGCCGGGATGTTTGAACGCCGGGCTCAGGAAGGTCATCGACGTGATCGAGCCGGGGTCGTGTAGGTAGTGCGCCAGCGCCACCTTTGGTCCCGTACACCAGGCGAGCAGGTCACATGGCCCGCCCACCTCGGCGATCATCGCCGCCAGGTCCGCGGCGTGGTCGGCGACGGTCAGCGGGGCGTACGGCGGGGCGGTCCCGCGGGTCTCCCAGACCACGACCCGGCGCGGCGCCAGCACCCGTACCAGCCGCCGCCACGGCGCGACCCCCTGCCCGAGCGCGTTGAGCACCAGCAACGGCGGCCCCTCCGAGCCGGCCGCGCAGCACCTCACCCCGCCGATCGTGACGTACTCCACCTCGGCCCTCCCTCGACGTTCCGCATCGCGTCCGTTCCCGGACCGCTCCGTGCCGTCGGCGGTGCCCAGGGTGGGACGGCCGCGATCTGGAGGCGCGCGGGTCCGCGGACCGCGACGGCGGCGATGTGCCGCGGGGTCGGCGCCCACTGTGCGAAGGTCCAGATGCCCGGCGCCTCCTCGTCCGGCGCGTGGAGCAGCCGCGGCGGGCCGAGCGCGAAGGCGATGCGATCGAACGGCAGCGAGAGGCCGAGGCCGCGGGCCTTGGTGTAGGCCTCCTTCAGCGTCCACAGCCGGAAGAACCGCTCCCGGCGTGCGCCGGCCGGCAGCGCCTCCAGTCGGACACGCTCGCCGACGGTGAGCAGCCGGCGCGCCAGCCGGTCGATCCCGGGCTCCCGGACGACGGTCTCCACGTCGATACCGCAGGGCGCGCCGCCGGTGACGACGCACGCGACGAAGCCGTCCGTGTGGGTGAGATTGCAGCTCAACGGCGGCGCGCCGGGCGGGCCGGCGAGCTCCGGCCTCCCGTACGGTCCCGCTTCGAAATGCCAGGCCGCGGGCGGAACGCCGGGTACGCGCTCGGTCAGCGCGACCCGTAGCAACGTGTGCGCGACCAGGTAGGCCCGCCGGTCCCGCGCCGATCTGAACCGCCGCATCCGGTGCCGCTCCCCGGGCGACAGCACCTGTGGCAGCCCGGGACCGGCCGCCTCCGCCGGGTCCACACCCCACAGCCAGGCATTCTGCGGCTCTCCGCCGTCCGCCCCCATGGCGGGGACGGGCCGGTCGGTGGCGCTCACGTCCGCGCTCATGTCGGTAGCGGGGCTCGGGAGAGTGCGACCGCGACGCCGTACGTGCCCGCCATCAGCAGCAGTTCTGCGGCGGCCAGCCGGACGAAGGCCCGTCGCGCCGATGCTCCGCCTCCCGCCAGCCGTGGAACGGTACGCCGCCGGTGCTCCCAGCCGAACCCGGCGAGGACCACCAGCGCCGCGACCTTCACCAG
>WHSL01000043.1 GCA_009380095.1 Streptosporangiales bacterium
CGGCTGGGCGGCACTGGAGGACGCCGGCTACCCGCGGGCCCGGCTGCACGAGGCGTACGCGGGCAAGGCAGGGGTGTTCGCGGGCACCATGTACAGCGAGTATCCGTACTTCGCTGTGGAACGCACCCTGGCCGGCGACCCAGTCGACGCCGGCTCCTCGGTCGCGGGGATCGCCAACCGGCTGTCGTACTTCCTCGGGTTACGCGGCCCCAGCATGACCGTCGACACCATGTGCTCGGCGTCGCTGACAGCCGTCCACCTGGCCGTATCGTCACTGCGCTCAGGAGAGTGCGCGCTGGCCGTGGCGGGTGGTGTGAACCTATCCCTGCATCCGTACAAGTTCATCGAGCAGGCGCGGCTCGGCATGACCTCCGCCGATCACCGCTGCCGGGCGTTCGGCGCGGGCGCCGACGGCTTCGCGCCCGGCGAGGGCGTCGGCGTGATCGTGCTGAAGCCGCTGCGCGCCGCCGTCGCCGACGGGGACCGGATCCATGCCGTGATCAAGGCGACGGCGGTGGGGCATGGCGGGCGTACCAAGGGCTATACCGTCCCGAACCCGGACGCGCAGGCCGAGCTCATCACCTCGGCGCTGTGCCAGGCGGGGGTGGAACCGTCGACGGTCTCGTACGTCGAGGCGCACGGTACGGGGACCAGGCTCGGCGATCCGGTGGAGATCGACGGGCTGGAGCGGGCGTTCGGGCCGCTGGCCGCCGGTTCCGTGCCGATCGGCTCGGTGAAGTCGAACATCGGGCACCTGGAGGGTGCGGCGGGGATCGCCGGGCTCACCAAGGTGGTGCTGCAGTTGCGGCACCGCCGGCTCGTGCCAACTCTGCACGCGACGCCGCCGAATCCCGAGATCGACTGGTCACGTACGCCATTCCGCCCGCAGCTCACGCCGGCCCCCTGGGAGGGTACGGAACCCCGGCGCGCCGCGGTCAGCGCGTTCGGCGCGGGCGGGGCGAACGCGCACGTCATCCTGGAGGAACCCCCGGCGCCCGCTGGCCGTGGTGGATCGGAGTCCGCCCCCACGCCCGCCCGCCGTGGCGGGCCGGGGTCGGAGCCGTACGGGATCGTGGGGCCGGCCTCCACGCCCGCCCGCCGTGACGGATCGGGGTCCCGCCCGTACGGGATCGTGGTTTCGGCGCGGGACGAGGAGCGGCTGCGGGAGTCCGCGGGCCGACTGGCGGCGTACCTGGAGGCGCATCCCGAGCTGCCGCCGGCCGACGTCGCGTACACGCTGCGCGTCGGGCGGGAGCCGCTCCGTCGCCGCCTGGCGTTCACGGCCGCGGACCACGGCGACGCGATCGCCCGGCTCCGTGAGGCCGCCGCCGGCGCCCCGCTCCGCGACGAGTCGCTGCCCGAGCCTGTACCGGGCCTCATTGTCAGCCTCCCCACGTATCCGTTCGCCCGCGAGCGCCATTGGCTCCCCGGGCCCGAGCCGACGCCCAAGTCAGCGGAGCCCATGCCGCCGGACGGGCTCGTCCCCACATTCACCACGACATGGCATCCCGACCCTGGCGCACCGGGGCACGACTCGGCGGACGAGACGATCTGCGTGTACACCGACGCCACCGAAGCCCTGGCATGGCGCCTCGCCGACGGTGCGACCGGCCTGACCCTGCTGCACGACCACTCGGCCCTACCGGACCTCACCCGGCGCCTCACTCCGCGCGGCCGTCTCCGCGTACTGCTGGTCACCTCAGGCCTTCTCGGCATGCCCGGCCCGGCGCCCAGTACCGACGGCGCGCTGACCGCAGGTTTCCTGCGGGCGCTCCCCGCCGAGTACGCGGGCCTCACCGCGACCGTCGCCGACGTGGACGACGCGCCCGAGAACCTCGGCCTACTCCGCGCCGAGCTCGAAAAGGGCGCGACCGGCCGGGACCGCACGCTCATGGAGGTCGCCTACAGGAGCGGCGTGCGCTTCCGTGCACGGCCCGAGCCTTTCGACCTGGCGGACGCGATTCCCACGCTGGATCCGACGCGGACGTACGTAGTGTCCGGCGGGACCGGGACCCTCGGCACGGCCGTCGCCCGGCACCTCGTCCGGCGCGGCGCGCGGCGGCTCGCCCTGATGGGCCTGCGTCCGGAGCGGCCCGAGACCGTACGGCAGGTCGCCGAACTGGAGGCGGCCGGTGCCCGGGTCGAGGTGTACACGGGGCCGCTGCCGGGGGCGGGGCCGTTCATCGACGAGGTCCGTACGCGGCTCGGACCGATCGGCGGGGTCGTGCACGCGGCGGGCCGGATGGGGGAGGTTGGGCCGTACGTCGGCAAGCCGGACGACGCGGTGCGCGCCGTGCTCGATCCCAAGACCGTCGGGCTGCGCGTGATCGCCGCGTTCTGCGCGCCGGACCGGCCGGACTTCCTCGTGGCGTTCTCCTCGGCGTCCGCGCACGTGCCGCGGCTCGCGGCGGGGGTCGCCGAATACGCCGCCGCCAACGCGTACCTCGAGCATTACACGACGTACCTGGCCCGTACCGGCTACGGCAAAGTCTGCGCGATCGCCTGGCCCTCCTGGGGCGAGGTCATCGCCGAGCCCGAAGCCCTCTGCATCCTCGACGCGGCGCTCGCCGGCGACTCGCCTCCTACCCTCATCGTCGCCCCGCCCTCCACGGCTCCCGAGCCCGCGTGGACGGACCACCCCGCCGAGCTTCCGCGGCCTGTTGCCGCCAGGCTCCCGCAGCATGGGGGATCGGCGGACGCCCTGGCGCTTCCTGCCGTGCAGGAGCGGGCTGCGGTGCCGGAATGGCTCCGCGAGATCTTCGTCGCGACGCTGGCTCTGCGGCCTGATGACCTGGATCCGGACGTGCCGTTCGCGGACTTCGGCGTCGAGTCGGTCTTCCTGGCCGAGCTGGTGACCCGCATCGAGGAACACACCGGGACCAGCCTGGATCCCTCCGTCCTACTCGAACACCCGACCCTGGCCCAACTCTCCGCCCACCTCGCCACCCGGACCCCGGCGGACACCGGGCCGGCCACCCGGACCCCGGCGGGCACCGGGTCTGCGAGCCGTGCCCCGATGGACGTCGCGCCGACCACCCGTATCCAAGCGGACACCGGGACGGCCAGCCATACCTTGGCGGACGCCGGCGACCGCGCAACGGCGGAGGAGAGGGTCGCGATCGTGGGGGTGGCGTGCAGGTTCCCGGACGCTCCGGATACGAGCGCGTTCTGGGCGAACTTGCGCGCCGGGCACTGTGCGATCTCCGGGCGCCGCCTCGGTGAGGCGTACCCCGGCGGCTTCGTGAACGGACTGGAGGACTTCGACCCTGGTGCGTTCGGCATGACCGACGACGAGGCCATCTGCCTGGACCCGGCGATCCGCCTTGTACTGGAGATCACCGCGGCCTGCCTCGCCGACGCGGGACTCCGGGACGCCGAGGTCGAGGGGCGCGACGTCGGCGTCTTCATGGGCGGGCGGATGTCGGACTACCGCCGCCGCGCCGGAGTCCGTAGGGGCCCGGGCGCCTCGGGCGGCGACCAGAACTTCCTCGCCGCCCGCCTCGCCCAGCACTACGACCTCACCGGCCCCAACCTGGTGGTGGACACGGCCTGCTCGTCCGCGCTCGTCGCGGTCCAGCTCGCGGTGCGCAGCCTCGTCGCGGGGGAGTCGGAGCTGGCGCTGGCCGGCGGCGCCGACGTGCTGATCGACACGCACGTGCACGAGGAGTTCGGCGCGATCGGGGCGCTGTCGCCGACCGGGCGCTGCCGGGTGTTCGACCGTCGGGCGGACGGGTTCGTGCCCGGTGAGGGCTGCGGGATCGTCCTCCTCAAGCGGCTGGACCGGGCCGTCGCCGACGGCGACCGCATCCACGCGGTGATCGACGCGATCGCGGTCGGCAACGACGGGCGGACCGTCGGGCTCACCACGCCGAATCCCGCTGCGCAGGCGGCCGTCATACGCCGGGCCCTCCACGACAGCGGGTACGCGCCGCAACACATCGGCCTGATCGAGGCCCACGGCACCGGCACCATGATCGGCGACCCCATCGAACTCCGCGCCCTCACCAGCGTCTTCCACGACCACCCCACGCCCGACACGACCTCCCACGACCCACCCGCCATCGCCGCCGTGCTGGCGACCCTGACCGAGGCGGCCGCAAAGGAGACTGACGCGCCGCACGAGGGCGCCGCATCCCGCGTGGGCGCCGCGTCCCGAGAGGGGACCGCGTCCCGAGAGGGGACCACGTCCCGAGAGGGGACCGCTTCCCGGGAGGATGCCGCTTCCCATGACCGCGCCGCCTCCCACGAGGGGGGAGCCCGCTACGGGGGCGCCGTATCTCGTGAGGGCGCGGGCGGGGCGGGGTGGTGTGCGATCGGGTCCGTGAAGTCGAACATCGGGCACCTGCTGAGCGCGGCCGGTATCGCCGGGCTGATCAAGGCGGTGCTCGCGGTGGAGCATGGGGAGATCCCGCCCACCCTGTTCTGCGACGAACCGAACCCGCGCTTCGACTTCGCCGCTTCGCCGTTCGTACCGGCCGGCGACCTCCGGCCCTGGCCCGCCGGCCCACGCGTCGCCGGAGTGAGCGCGTTCGGCCTCGGCGGCACCAACGCCCACGTCATCGTGAGCGCTTACGACGGCACCCATACGCCATCCCGCACGCCCCTCCCACCCCCGGTCTTCCACCGCCGTCGCCTCTGGCTGGACCGACCCCCCGAACCCGACCCGGCCCACTCCCGCACCGCGGCAGCCACCCGCGCCACCCCTGCGACCCCTACCACTCGTGCGGCTCCTGATCCTGCGCCCCCGGCCACTCCCGTCGCCCCTGCCGCCCCCACCGCCCCGGCCATCCCGGTCGACGAGAGCGGTGGAAGGGTCGCCGCGATCATCACCCCGGCCGACCCGGGAGGCGCGAACGGCGGGGCGTCCGCGGTCCCCGTCACCCCGGTCGCCGTGACCGCCACTCCGGACGGGCCGCTCGCCGTGACCGGCACTCCGTCTGGCCTGGTCGCCGAGAGCGGCGGGCCGGTCGCCGGGGCCGGGGTGGAGGGCGAGCCGGCGGGCAACGGGTCCGGGCCGGTCAGTTCGCTGCTGGACCTCAGGTTTGGAGACGCTTGATGGACGCTGAGATCTTGGCCCTGCTGCGGCGCACCGTGGTCACGGTCGTCCCGGAGATCGACGCCACCGAGGTCGTCCCGGACGCTCGGCTCGCCGACCTGGGCTGCAACAGCATCGACCGGGCCGACATCGTCACGCTCGTCATGGAGGAGCTCGGCGTCCAGATCCCGGTCGGGGAGTTCGGCGGCGATCACGACGTACGCTCCCTCGTCGGACTGTTCGGGGCCTACGCGTGACTGTTGTCGTCACCGCCCTCGGCGTGGTCTGTGCCCTGGCCCACGACGCTCCTTCCTTCGCCCAGGCCCTGCGCGAGGGGCGCACAGCCATCACTGAGCGGCACGACGGGGACGAGGACGCGCCGCCCTTCGCCGCACGGCTCACCGGATTCGAGCCGTCCCATCCCGCGGCCCGGCGCGCACCCCGCCCGATCCAGGCCGCGCTGACCACGGCCGCGGAGGCCTGGACATCCGCCAGTCTGGACGCGGACCCTCTGCCTCCCGGCCGGGTCGCCCTCGTGGTCGGCGGCAACAACCTGACGGGCCGGACCGCGTACGACCTCGCCGCGAAGAACCTCGCGTACGTCCCCCCACGCTTCGCGCTGCACATGCAGGACACCGACCACGTCGGGACGATCAGCCAGGCCCTCGGCATCACCGGCGAAGGGTTCACGGTCGGCGGCGCCTCCGCGAGCGGGAACACGGCGATCATCGCCGGAGCTCGCCTGATCGCAGCGGGCGCCGCCGACGCCTGTCTCGTCGTCGGGGCGATGACGGACCTGTCACCGGTGGAGGCGGCCGCGTACCGGAATCTCGGCGCGCTGGCCTGGGAGAAGCCGAGCGTGCCGTTCGACCGTTCGCACGCCGGCTTCGTGCCGGGCGAGGGCGCGGCCTGCCTGGTGCTGGAGCGCGCCGGGGTACGGGACGTGCCGCCGCTGGCCCGCCTCGCCGGCCACGCGCAGCGACTCGACGCCAACGCGCTCGCCGACCCGTCGGCGGACGGTGAGGTCGCGGTGATGACGGCGGCCCTGGCCTCGGCCGGTGCGACACCGGCCGAGGTCGGCTATGTCAACGCGCACGGTACGGGCGCACCGCGCGGCGACGTCACCGAGGCGGCCGCGCTCCGGCGGGTCTTCGGCGCGCCGGGTCCGCTGGTCAACTCGACCAAGGCGCTCATCGGTCACTGCCTGAGCGCCGCCGCCGTCCTGGAGGCGGCCGCCACCGTGATCCAACTCCGGGACGGCTTCGTGCACGCCACCCCCGGCCTGAACGACCCCATCGACCCGAGCCTCCGGCTGACCGGCCCCGCCGCGCACCCCGCCTGGATCGGCCTGGCCCTGTCCAACTCCTTCGGCTTCGGCGGCATCAACACCTGTATCGCCCTAGCCACCCCCGACACCGCCTGAGCGCCGACCCCCGTTCCGTTCCCCGAAGGGGACGGCGGCACCGACACCGCATCCGCCGGCCCGACCGGACGCTGAGGGCGACTCCGGGGAAGACAGGTCCCGTCAAGGTGTCTCTCCCCCGTTCCCGTTCCACAAAGGGGACATCCCGGGCACCATTTCGACGGTTTCGGGGGAGACGACATCTTGGGGGGAGGCCCCGGCTCGGAGGGGTGCGCAATGGTGAGCGGTCGGGTGGGGGCGGGGCGCCTAGCGTGAGCGACATGGTGCGGTTGTTCTGTTTGGCGCATGCGGGCGGGGGTGCGCTGGCCTTCCGGCCGTGGCGCGGGCGGCTCGGGGACGGGATCGCCTTGCACCCGGTGGTGCTCCCAGGCCGGGAGTCCCGCTGGGGGGAGACCCCCTACACCTGGATGGACGACCTGGCGGACGGCGTCCTCAGTGAACTCGCGCCACTGCTACACGGCCCGTACGCGTTCTTCGGGCACAGCATGGGCGCGGCCGTCGCGTACGAGCTCACCCGCCGCCTCACGGAGCGCCCGGCACAGGGACAGGACCCCCCGATACGACTCCTCGTCTCAGGCCGCCGCCCACCGCATATCCACGCGCCGCGCAACCGCCGCACCCCCGCGCACCTGCTCCCGTACGAGGACTTCCTCACCTACCTCCGCGCACTCGGCGGCGTACCACCGGAGGTACTGAACGACCGCCGCACCCTCGACGCCTTCCTCCCCGCGATGCGCGCCGACTTCGAGGTCAACGAGACCTACACCCCGCCGCGGGCCCCGCGCCTCCAGATACCGGTGTCGGCGTTCCGCGGTGTGGAAGACCCGGCCGTCACGGCCGACGACATGCGCCGCTGGCAGGAGGTGACCGGCAAGAGCTGCACGCTGCGCACCCTCCCCGGCGGCCACTTCTACCTCAAGGGCGGCCCACCGGAACTGCTCGAAGCGATCCGCGACGACCTCACCGGCGTCCCCGCCGGCCAGGGGTGATACGCGTGGCGGTGGGGATCGAGGCGATCGGGGTCTACGCCGGGCGCGCGTCGGTCGGCGTACGGGAGATCTTCGACCGGCGGTCCCTGGACCCGAGCCGGTTCGACAACCTCATGATGGAGCGCAAGTCCGTCGGCCTGCCCTGCGAGGACGCGGTCACCAACGCCGTCAACGCCGCCAAACCGCTGGTCGACGCGCTGACGGAGGCGGAGCGCGGCGCCGTGGAGGCGGTGATCGTCGGCACCGAGTCGGGTCTCGACTTCGGCAAGCCGATCAGCACGTACGTACAGGAGTACCTCGGCCTGCCCCGGACCTGCCGCTCGTTCGAGGTGAAGCACGCCTGCTACGGCGGGACGGCCGCGCTGCAGACGGCCGTCGCGCTCATCGCCGCGACCCCCGTGGACGGCGTGAAGGCCCTGGTCATCGCGGCCGACGCGGCGAGCGCGACGGACCGGGACTCGTACTGGGAACCCTCCCAGGGCGCCGGCGCCGTGGCCATGCTCGTCGGCAAGGACCCGCACATCCTCGAGCTCGACCCCGGCGCGAGCGGCCTCTACAGCCACGAGGTGATGGACACGCTCCGCCCGCGCGCCGATCTCGAGGCCGGCGACTCCGACCTCTCACTCCTGTCCTACCTGCACTGTCTGGAACAGGCCTACCGCATGTACGAGCGCCGCGTGGACGGCTGCGATCTGCGCTCCACGTTCGCCCACCTGGTGTTCCACACGCCGTTCGCCGGGATGGTGAAGGGCGCGCACCGGACCCTGATGCGCAAGGTCACCGGCGCGTCCCCGGCCGACATCGAGGCCGACTTCACCCACCGCCTCGCACCATCCCTGCGGTACGGCCGCCAGGTCGGGAACGTCTACTCCGCCTCGCTGTATCTCGCGCTCTGCTCGCTGATCGACAACGGCGCCCTCGCACCCCCGCAACGCGCCGGACTGTTCTCGTACGGCTCCGGCTGCGCCTCGGAGTTCTTCAGCGGCGTGCTGCCCCCCGGCGCCCGCGCGCGCCTCGCCGCCCAGCGCCTCCCCGAGGCGATCGCTGCCCGCCACTCCCTGGACTGGGACGACTATGAGCAGGTCAGTGACCTCGCCGTGCACCGCATGGCGGGCGTACGGGACCACGTGTTCGACCCGGAGCCGTACGACGCCCTCTACCGGAAGTGCCTCGACGGCCGCGGGCTGCTCGTACTGGACCGGATCAAGGACTTCCACCGCGCGTACCGCTGGAGCTGACCGGCCGGAGCCCTCACCAATCCCAGGTGCCGACGGGCGGCCACGGCGAGGGCGGCTCCGCCCCCGGCTGGGAGAGGTTCCGGGAGAACATGGACCCCTGCTCCACGCGCGCCCGCAGCGCGGACCGGAAGCGCTCGTCGGAGGGCAGCCCGGCCTCGTCGGCCGCCGCCAGCATCAGCGTCACGAAGCGCGTGCGCTGCTCCTCGGTGATACGCAGGTTCGCGTGCGCCCGGAACAGGCCCCGTACGCCGTCGTGGTGCTCGGTGTAGCCCTGCCGCCCACCCATGATCTCCTCGAGGAACGCGGCCAGGTGCTCCGCGTGCCCCGGCCGCCCGGCCGCGAACATCTCACCGAGCAGGTCGTCGGCGAGCGCGGCCGCGTGGAACAGCCGGACGAACTCCTTGAGCCACTCCCGGCCCCCGATGTGCTCGAGCATGGTGCGGCCGCCGACCCGGGTGACCCCGGAGGCGCGCAGTCCTTCCACCTTCACACCAGGTAGGCAACCAGAGCCCCACGCGACGGCTTGCGCAGTATTGAGCGGGAATGTCGGCATCGCCGCCGCAGAGTCGCAGCATGACCGAGACGATTCCCGGCACCCACCTCGACCGGTTCCCCGCGCATCGCGAAGGCCCGTTCCACCCGCCGCGGGCGTACCTGGACCTGCAGCGGGAGCGTCCGGTCCACCGGGTGACGCTGCCGAGCGGGCTGGAGGCCGTACTGATCACCCGGCACGAGGACGTGCGTGCCGTGCTCGACGACGAACGGATGAGCGCCGACGAGACCGTCCCCGGCTATCCGTTCCTCTACGAAGGGGCGTTCGAGTCGCCGCTCAAGGGCACGTTCATGCGGGCGGACGGGGAGGCGCACTACCGGATCCGGCGCATGCTGATGAAGGACTTCACCGTGCGCCGCGCGCAGGCCATCCGCCCCGAGGTGGAGGCGATCGTCGCCGAATGCCTGGACGCGATGGCCGCGCACGGCCCGCCCGCCGACATCGTGACCGACTTCGCGTTCCCGGTGCCGTCCCGGACGATCTGCCGGATCCTCGGAGTCCCATACGAGGACCGCGAGGTGTTCGAGTCCAACACCCGCGCCATGATCAACACCGCGAGCACCCAGGAGCAGGTGGGCGCGGCGATGCAGGCCATCTTCGGGTACCTGGACGAGCTCGTCACCCGCAAGTCGGCCGAACCGGGCGACGACCTCATCTCCCGGCTGATCGTCGAGGAGCTCGAACCCGGCCGGCTGGACCGCCGGGAGATGATCACGATCGCGCTGATCCTGCTGGTCGGCGGGCACGAGACGACGGCGACCATGCTGGGTCTGGGGACGTACGCGCTGCTGGAGCACGCCGCGCAGCGCGCCGAACTGCTCGCCGACCCCGGGCTGTGGGGCACCGCCGTGGACGAGCTGCTGCGGCACCAGACGATCGTGCAGAACCCGATCCAGCGGGTCGCCCTGGACGACGTCGAGGTCGGTGGCGAGGTCATCCGCAAGGGCGAGGGCGTGCTGCTGGTGCTCGAGGCGGCGAACCGGGACCCGCGCGCGTACGCCGAGCCTTCCCACATGGACCTGCGGCGGGGTGCGCGTAACCACGTCGCGTTCAGCTTCGGGCCGCACCACTGCCTCGGCCACGCGATCGCGCGGATGGAGCTGGAGGTCGCCTTCCGGGGGCTGTTCACCCGGTTCCCCGGGCTGCGCCTGGGCGGTGAGCCGCCGCTGCGGCCGCCCGGCGTGGGCCTGTTCGGCGTGGAGTCGTTGCCGGTCACCTGGTGAGGGGGAAGCGTGCCGGGCGAACCGATCAGCTGCCGGCTCACCGTCGGTACCGGCGACTTCGTGCTGCGCCATCACCACGTGTACGGGGTGGGCGTACTGCCGGGTGTCGTGTTCATCGACGTCGTGCTGCGGGTGCTCGCGGCGCGCGGCGTCCCGCCCGCCGAGGTGACGCTGCGGGACGTGCTGTTCACCGAGCCGCTGACCGGCGACGTGGACCGTGAGGTGCGGGTGGTCGTCGATGACGGGTCGGTCACGGTCGACGGGCGCCCGGCCGCCGGTGGGGAGTGGCGGCGGCATCTCACCGCGCGGCTGGTGCCGGGATCGTATGACGATCCGGTGCTCGACCCGGCTCCGCTCGTCGCCGGTGCGGAGCGGGTGCGGGATCTCGCCGAGCTGTACGCGCAGGCGCGTGGTGAGGACATTGTGCACGGTGCGGCGATGCGTGCGGTCGGGCGGCTGTATCTGGCCGGGGACGGGTTGCTCGCGGAGTTCGCGTTGGAGGAGCCGGGGGTCGACGGGTTTCATCTGCATCCCGCGCTGCTGGACGCCTCGACGTTGATCGCGTTCGCGCGTACGCCTGCGCTGGACGCGCCGTTCATCCCGATCACGATCGACGCGGTGCGGGCGCCGCGCCCGCTCACCACGGGCGGGTACGTGCATGTGCCGCGTCCCGAGAGTGTGGCGGCCACCGGGGACGTGATGCGGTCCGGCTATCGCGTGTACGACCGTGGTGGGCTGTTGATCGCTGAGTTCCGCGGGCTGGCCTGCAAGCGGATCCGGCACCCGGGGCTGATCACCCGGCACGCCGCCGGGTCTGTTGCGGAGGACCCGGTGGTCGGGTACGCGCGGCGTATCGAGGCGCTGGTGGCGGGGGAGCTCGGGGTTGCGGTCGATCTCGTGGATCGTGGCGTTGGCTTCTACGACCAGGGGCTGGACTCGCTGGCGATGCTGCGGATCAGCGAACGCCTGGAGGCCGTCACCAGCACCGAGCTGTACCCGACGCTCCTCTTCGAGCACGGCGACATCGACACGCTTGCCGCGCATCTGGCCGCCACGTACGGGCCGCCGACGCCCGTCGCGCAGGCGGTTCCGGCGCCGGAACCAGGGCGAGAGCCGGCGCCCGAGCCGGGTCCTGTGTCCGCATCCGAGCATGAGCCGGCGTCCAAACCCAAGCTTGAGCCGGCGTCCGAGAGCGAGCGTGGACCGGCGCCCGAGGCCGAGCGTGGACCGGCCCCCGAGACAGAGTCGCGGTGTGGCGGAGAGCAGCGGCCGCAGGGGGAGGTGCGCCTCTATCGGCGAGTGTGGCGGCCCGCGCCAGCGCCCGCGGCCGAACCCGGTGAGGCGGGGCGCGCCGAGGGCACCGAGGTACGGACGCTCATCGCGCCGACGGAGCCGTACGCGGAGCTGACGGCCGCCGCGCGTGACCTGCTCGGCGCCTCCCGTCCCGTACTGCTGCACGCTGGCCCGGACACCCCGGAACAGGCGGCACTGGCCGCGGCCGCGCGTACGTTCACCGCCGAGACGCCCCGGCTCACCTGTCGCAGCGTGGTGACCGCCGGCGATCCGGTGGAGGCGGCGGCCCGGGAGACGTCGATCGGCGGGCCGGAGACCGAGGTCCGGTACCGGGCCGGCCGGCGTGAGGTGCCACGCTGGGAGCGCCTCACCGGCGCCGGGACCTCGCCGCTGCGCAAGGGCGCCGTCTACCTGATCGTCGGCGGCGGGGGAGGACTGGCCCGCTCGCTCACCCGCCACCTGACCGAGCGGTACGACGCGCACGTCGTCCTCGCGGGGCGGGGTGTGGACCCCGGCCTGGGCACGGAGTACGTCCGCGCCGACGTGACCGATCCGGAGCAGGCTGCCCTCGCCGCCGAACACGCGCGGCTGCTGTATGGGCGGCTGAACGGCGTCTTCCATCTCGCCGGTGTGGTGGACGACGGGGTGTACGTCGCCAAGGACCCCGCGCGCAGCGCCGCCGTACTCGCGCCCAAGCTGGCCGGGCTGCGCAACCTCGCCGCGGCCACCGCCGAGGACCGGCTCGACGTCTTCGCCGTGTTCTCCTCGATCAGCGCGGTGCTGCCCAACCCCGGCCAGGCCGACTACGCGTACGCCAACGCGTACTGCGACGGGTACGCCCAGGCGCGTGGCCGTCCGTACGTGTCGATCGGCTGGCCATACTGGGCTGATGGCGGGATGCGCGCCGAAGGCCCCGGCATGTCCACCGAACAGGGTCTCGCCGCCCTGGAGCAGGCTCTCGCGAGCGGAGAGCCGTACGTCGCGGTCACCTGCGGGCGGGAACTGCCGGAGGTCACGCCGGAGACCTCGCCGGCCGGGCGCCCCGGTGACATCGCGATCATCGGATTCGCCGGCCGCTATCCGCAGGCGCCCGGTCTCGACGCGTTCTGGCGCAACCTGACCGAGGGCCGCGACAGCGTCACCGCGGTACCGGCCGCCGCGTGGGAGCGGCGTCCCGGCGCCGGCGACGCGGATCCGTACTGGGGCGGGTTCCTGGAGGACGCCGACACCTTCGCGCCCGCCTTCTTCAAGCTGTCGCGGCGCACCGCCGAGCGGATGGACCCGCAGGAGCGGCTGTTCCTGCAGACCGCGTACCACGCGCTGGAGGACGCCGGGCTGGACCCGGCCGGGCTGCGCGGCACGCCGGTCGGGGTGTTCGCCGGGGTGATGTGGAGCCATTACCAGCTGCAGGCCGCCGGCGACGGTGTCGCGCCCACGGTGCTGCACTCCTCGGTGCCCAACCGAGTCTCCCACCATCTGGACCTCACCGGGCCGAGCGTCGCCGTGGACACCGCCTGCTCATCCTCGCTGGTCGCGCTGCACTTGGCGGCGGAGAGCATCCGCTCCGGCGACTGCGAGCTGGCCATTGCCGGCGGGGTCAACCTCACCGTGCACAGGCAGAAGTACGCGCAGCTACGCGCGGACGGCTTCCTCGCCGAGGACGGCCGGTGCCGGGCCTTCGGCGCGGGCGGCACCGGGTACGTGCCCGGCGAGGGAGTCGGCGCCGTGGTGCTGAAGCCGCTGGCCCGGGCTCTCGCCGACGGCGACGCGATCGACGCGATCATCCGCGGGTCGGCGGTCAACCACAACGGCCGTACCAGCGGCTACACGGCGCCGGGCCCCGCGGGGCAGGCGGCGCTGATCCGTGCCGCGCTGGACCGTGCCGGGGTCCCGCCGGAGACCGTCTCCTATATCGAGGCGCACGGCACCGGTACCGCGCTCGGCGATCCCATCGAGATCGACGGGCTGACTCGCGCGTACGGCGGCTCCGGGCCGGTCGTTCGTCCGGTCGGCTCGGTGAAGACCAACATCGGGCACCTGGAGAGCGCGGCCGGGATCGCCGGGCTCACCAAGGTGCTGCTGCAGCTGCGGCATCGCGCGCTCGTACCGTCGCTGCACGCCGATGTGCCCAACCCGGAGATCCCGTTCGACTCGTCACCGTTCCGGGTGCAGCGGGCCTATGAGCCGTGGCGGCCGCTGGCGGAGGGTGTGCCGTTGCGTGCCGGGATCAGCGCCTTCGGCGCGGGTGGCGCGAACGCGCACGTCATCGTGGAGGAGCCGCCGGCCGGGCACCGCCGTACCGAAGGGCGGCCGCTCACCCGCTTCCCGGTGGAGCGCTGCTGGCTGGGCGACTGGGCGGCCGGCCACGATCCCGTTCCGGCGGCCCTGGATGAGCCCGGGGCGGCACGGGTCGAGCCGCTGATGCTGCGCGTGCTGGACCCGGGGATCGCGCTGATCGAGCTGCGGGAGCCGATGTTCACCGATGCGCTGCTCTCCGCGCTGGAGAACGCGTTCGCGGAGGTGGAAGCGCGTGCCGAGGTGAAGGCGGTGGTGCTCACCGGGACCGAGCGGGTGTTCGGCATGGGTGGAACGCCGGAGACGCTCCGCCGCCTCGCCGCGCGCGACGGCTCGTTCACTGAGGCGGCGTTCCTGTACGAGGGGCCGCCGCGCTGCGCCAAGCCGGTGATCGCCGCCGTCCGGGGGCAGGCGCACGGCGGCGGGCTCGCCTTCGGGTTGCACGCCGACGTGGCGGTGCTCGCCCGGGACGGCTCCTACAGCGCGAACTTCCTCAAATACGGCTTCACCCCCGGCCTCGGCGCGACCGAGGTACTGCGCCGCCGGTTCGGCGCCGGTATCGCCGCGGAGATGATGCTCACCGGGCGTACGTACTCCGGCGCCGAGCTGGAACGGCGTGGGGCACAGATGCGGTTCGAGGACGGCGAGCGGGTACTGCCGGCCGCGCTGGAGCTCGCCCGCTCGATGGCGGAGCTTCCCGTGGGGGCACTCGGTGCGCTCAAGGCCGAGCTGGCCCGGCCGTACCTGGACCGGCAGCCCGAGGTAATCGCCTCCGAGACCGCGATGCACCAGCGGACCCTGGGCGATGAGGCCACCGCCCTGCTCGCCCACCGCTTCGCCCCCGCCCCCGCCCCGACGCCCCTCGACCCGGTGCCGGCCCCTCACCCGGCGCCGGCCCTCGAACCGGTGTTGGACGGGGATGTGACGGCGGCCATCGTGGCAGGGCTCTGCGAACGGCTCTATTTGGAGCCGGGCGAGCTGGACCACGGGCGGCCCTTCACCGATTTCGGCCTCGACTCGATCGGCGCGGTCGAGCTGGTCCGCGACCTCAACGAGAGGTTCGACATGGACCTCGACTCGACGGTCGTGTACGACCATCCAACCGTGGCGCGGCTCACCGAGGCGGTCACGGCGGAGATCGCTGCGCAGGGGGCGCTGCTCCAAGCCGCGACCGCCCCGTCCACACCACCACCTTCAGAACCCGCCGCACCGCGCCGCACCGTCGCCCTCGCACCACTCGACGCCGCCGAGCAGCCCCCGCCCATCGCCGCCGAGCTGTCTCCGCCCGCCGCCGCCATCCCGCTCCCCACGCTCATCGCCGTCGCCGATCCGCTGCCGCCCCCTGCCGCGGAGCCGCTACCGCCCCCGGCTGCCGAGCCGCTGTCGGTCTCGGACGCCGGGGCGGGGGCGGTACCGGATCACGAGCGCGGGGGCGATGCGATCGCGGTCGTGGGCATGTCGGGGCGGTGGCCGGACGCGCCGAGCCTCGACGCGTTCTGGGCGAACCTGCGGGCGGGGCACTGCGCGATCCGTCCCGCGAAGCGGTGGGGAGCGAACGGCGAGGGCCCGTACGCAGCGCTGCTGGACGACCCGGAGGTCTTCGACCACCGCTTCTTCCACCTCTCACCGCGCCAGGTCGAGGAGATGGACCCGCAGCAACGACTGTTCCTCACCGAGGCGCACAACGCCCTGGTGGACGCCGGGTACGCCACGACCCCCGGGCTGAACTGCGGGGTCTTCGCCGGCTGCGCACCCGGCGACCATCTCACGCTCCTCGCCGACCAGGGCCGGGACGAGAGCGCGGGCGCCTTCCTCGGCTCCTCCGGGTCGATCCTCGCCGCCCGTATCGGCTACCACCTCGACCTGCGCGGCCCCGCCGTCGCCATCGACACCGCCTGCTCATCGTCGCTGGTCGCGGTACACCTCGCGGCGCAGAGCCTGCTGGCCGGGGAGACCGATCTGGCGCTGGTCGGCGGGGTGGCGGTGATGCTGACGCCATCGCTGCACGTACGGTCCGTCGCCGTCGGGATGATCTCCCCGACCGGCACCTGCCGGCCGTTCGACGCCGCTGCAGACGGCATCGTGCTCGGCGAGGCCGTCGGCGCGGTCGTACTGAAGCGGCTCGCGGACGCGCTGCGCGACGGCGACCGGATCCACGGCGTCATCCGGGCGAGCGGCGTCAACTCCGACGGCCGCAGCAACGGCATCACCGCGCCCAGCGGCGCCGCCCAGGCCGAGCTGCTACGCCGGGCGCACGAGCGCGCGGGCGTACGCCCCCGCGACATCGGACTCGTGGAGGCGCACGGCACCGGTACCGCCCTCGGCGACCCGATCGAGCACCGCGCGCTTCGCGAGGTGCTCGGCGATGCGGACACGCCGTGGTGCGGGCTCGGCTCGGCGAAGGGCAATGTCGGACACACCACGACGGCGGCGGGCATCACCGGGCTGATCAAGCTGCTGCTGGCCCTGCGGCACCGCGAGCTGCCGCCGCTCGCCGGGTACGAGCGGCCCAACCCAGAGCTCGACCTGGAAGGCGGGCCGCTGTACGTGGTGCGCGAGCCGCGTCTCTGGGAGCCAGGTGCCTCCGGCATCCGTATCGGCGCCGTCTCCAGCTTCGGCTTCAGCGGCACCAACGCCCACGTCGTGGTCGCCGAACCTCTCGGCCCCGGCCCGGAACAGAAGCCGGAACAGGCCACGGAGCCGAGCCCGAAGCGGACGACGACGCCGAAGCAGGAGAGGGGCCAGGCGCCCCGACCGGGGACGGCTCAGGCGGCGCGACCGGGGACGGGGCACGCGCCCGGACCGGGGACGGGTCAGGCGGCAGGTCCGGAGACCGGGCAGGCGCCGGGGCCGGGGGTGGGGCAGGCGGCGGGGCCGGGGACGGGGCTGGCAACGAGACCGGGGACCGGGCAGGCGGCCGAGCCGGCACCGGACCTCGCCGGCAGGATGTATCTGCCCGTGTGGCGGGAGACAGGTCCGCCGGGCTCGCCGGCGGAGGGCAGGCACGTGGTCTTCCGGTGCGAGCCAGGTCTGGACGCGTTCGCGCAGGCCGCCGCGCTGCTGCGGGTCGTGCGCGAGCTGCCCGCCGCCGAGCCGGTCACGCTGAAGGTGCTCACCACCGGAGCGACCGCCGCGGCGCCGGGGGAGACGGCCGATCCCGGCCCGGCAGCGCTGATCGGACTGACCCGCACCATCGCCGCCGAGTACCCGCACTGGCGGGTGGCACTGATCGACGGCGCCGCCGAAAGCGAGGTCGCGGCGGAGGACTGCGCGCACACCGTGGTCGCATTGCGGGACGGACGGCGCCTCGTCCCCGGCTACGACCCGTTCAGCCCGCCCACCGGACCCGCGCCATTCCGGCGCGGCGGCACGTACCTGCTGCTCGGAGGGGCCGGTGGCATCGGCCGCGCGGTCAGCGCGCACCTGGCCCGTACGGCCGGAGCACGCCTGGCCTGGATCGGGCGTCGACCCGAGGACGATGCGATCCGCGCCGCCATGCGGACGGTCGAGGACTCGGGCGGGCGGGCCATGTACGTCACCGCCGACGCCGCGGACGAGGCGGCCCTGCGACGCGCAGTCAGAGCGGTCCGGGACAGGTTCGGCCCGGTCCACGGCGCCTTCCACACCGCCGTCACGCCGCGCGACCGGCTGTTGCGCAACACCACCGAGGCCGATCTGGCCCATGTCTTCGCGGCGAAGGTGACCGGCGCCGAGAATCTGGTCGCGGCGCTGCACGGCGAGCCGCTGGACTTCCTCGCCTTCTTCTCCTCCTCCGCCGGGCTGATCGAGGCGGACGGCCAGGGCGGATACGCCGCCGCGAGCACCTTCCAGGACGCGTACGCCGCATACCTGCGGGCGGAAGGCGTCCCGGCCACTGTGATCGACTGGGGGTACTGGGCATCGGTGGGCATGGCCGCCGACGACCGTCACCGGGCCGCGTTCGCCGCCGACGGCGTCGGCTCCATCGAGCCGCCGCTGGGCATGGCCGCGCTGGAGCGGGTGCTGGCCGCCGGCGTGGAACGCGCCGTGGTCATCGAGGCCGCCCCCGAGGGGCTGGCCCGGCTCGGGATCACGGCGGCCCCGGAGCCCGCCCCCGGCGAGTCGGCCGCGTACATCAAGCGGGTGTTCGCCGAGGTGCTCGGGCACGCCGAGGACGAACTGGACGAACGGGTCACGTTCGAAGAGTTCGGCGTCGACTCCGTCGTCGGCGCGGAGATCGTGGAGCGCTTCGAGCGCGACCTCGGACCCCAGCCGGCGACGCTGCTGTTCGAGGCGAACACGATCGAGAAGCTGGCCGCCCGGCTCACCGCGCCCACGTCCCGGACCGGCGAGCCCGAGGCCGACGAGCCAGGCCCGGAGCCGGACCTGGACGCCATCGCCGTCATCGGGGTGACGGGCCGCTACCCGGACGCTCCCGATCTGACGGCGTTCTGGGACAACCTGACCGCTGGGACCTGTTCGATCCGCGAGGTGCCGCCCGGCCGGTTCGACTGGCGCGGCGCCGCCGACTCCCGCAAGGGCCCGCGCGAACACCAGCGCTGGGGCGGGTTCCTGGACGGCGTCGACGAGTTCGACGCGGGGCTGTTCGGCGTGCTGCCCCGCGACGCCGCCGACATCGACCCGCAGGAGCGGCTGTTCCTGCAGGCCTGCTGGTCGCTGCTGGAACAGGCCGGGTACCTGGGGGAGTCGCACGAGCCGCGCACCGGCGTCTTCGCCGGGCTGATGTACGGGGCGTACGGGGAGCTCGGCGCGCAGGCCTGGGAACGCGGCGAGGTCACCGGCGCGCACTCGGCGTACTGGTCGGTCGCCAACCGCGTCTCCTACACCTTCGACCTGACCGGCCCCAGCATGGCCGTGGACACGGCCTGCTCCTCCTCGCTGACCGCGGTGCACCTGGCGTGTGAGGCCATCCGGCGCGGCGACTGCGCGATGGCGATCGCCGGCGGGGTCAACGTGATCCTGCACCCGCTGCACTTCGTGTCCCTCGGCGCGCGCGGCATGCTGGCCGGCGACGGGGTGCCGAAGGTGTTCGATGCGGCCGCGGACGGCTACGTGCCCGGGGAGGGCGTGGGCGCCGTACTGCTGAAGCCGCTGCGTACGGCCCTCGCCGACGGCGACGACATCTGGGCGGTCATCGCCGGTACGGCGGTCAACGCGGGCGGTAAGACCAGCGGCTACACCACACCGAACCCGAACGCGCAGGCCGCGCTCATCGCGGACGCGATCACCCGGTCCGGGCTGGATCCGGCGAGCGTGGGACTGATCGAGGCGCACGGCTCCGGTACCGCGCTCGGCGACCCGATCGAGCTGGCCGGACTGGCTCAGTCTTTCACCGAGCTCGGCGGCGGTCCGGAGCGCTGTGCGATCGGGTCCGTGAAGTCCAACATCGGGCATCTGGAGGGCGCCGCCGGGATCGCCGGGCTCACCAAGGCGCTGCTGCAGATCCGGCACGGCCGGCTGGTGCCGACGGCGAACCTCGCCGAGCCCAACCCCAAGATCGACTTCGGTGTGTTCGCGCCGCAGCGTACGGAGGCCGGCTGGTCGGCGCCGCACGTGGCCGGGGTGAGCTCGTTCGGTGCCGGCGGGGCCAACGCGCATGTGGTGCTCGCGGGGTACGACCGGGCACCGCGCGGGCCCGAGCCGGCGGGGGAGAACACGCTGGTTCTGTCCGCACCCGACGCCAAGCGGCTCGACCGGCTGGCCGAGGCCGTCGCCGCGTACTGCGAGGACCCGCCCGCAGGGGTGACCGCGGCCGCGCTCGCGTACACCAGCCAGGTGGGGCGGCGCGCGTTCCCCCACCGCCTCGCCGTCACCGGCCGCGACCTGGGGGAGTTCGCCGCCGCTCTCCGCGCCGGGGAGGCCGGCGGGCTGTCCTCGACGGCGCGCCGGTGGCTGAGTGGGGAGCACGTTGACTGGGCGGCGGACTGGCCGGACCCGCCCGGCCGGGTCGCCTTCCCCGGCATCGCGTTGTTGCGCACCCGCTCCTGGGTCACCCCGGCCGCCACCCGCACCACCGCGGAGCCCGCGCCCGCGCTGCGGTACGAGCGGCCGGTGTGGCGGCCCGCGCCGCTCGGCATGGAGCAGCACTCGGTCCGGACTGCGGCCGTACTCGGGGACGGCCCGCTCGCGGAGGCGATAAGGGCGAACCTGCGTGCCATCGGCATCGAACCCGTCGCTACCCCGGGCACCGACCCCGCTGATCCCGTCGGCACCGCCCCTGTCGGCACCGCCCCTGTCGGCACCGAGCTCATCGGAGTTCGGCCGGACGCGCTCGTGTATCTCGCCGGCGTGGACGATGCGGTGGGCGCATTCCATGCGTTGTTCGGCGCGGTCGTGCCGTTGCTGCGTCCGGGCTTGCGGATCGTGGCCGCGCATCCCGGCAACCCGCCGCATCTGTCCGCCTTGTCCGCGCTGGTCAAGACGCTCGCACTGGAGTGCCGTGGGAGTGGCGTGACGGTGGTCACGGCCGATCCGGATGCGATCGTGGCGGAGCTGCGGTACGGCAAGGACCCCGACGTCGCGTATCGCGACGGGGAACGGCTGGTGCGTGCCGAGGAGGAGTACAGGCCGGTGCCGCGGCCGGTGCGGTTCCGGGCCGACGGCACGTACCTGATCACGGGTGGAGCGGGCGGCATCGGCCGGCACCTGGCCGGGCTGCTGCTGCGCCGCGGCGCCGGCGAGGTCGTCCTGACCGGCCGCTCCCCGGAGTCGGCGGATCTGCCTCCCGGCACCCGGTATGAGCGCTGCGACGTCACCGATCCGGCCGCGGTGGAACGGCTGATCGGCGGGCTGTCCGGGTTGCGCGGAGTGATCCACGCCGCAGGAGTGATCCACGATGCCCCGGCCGCCGAGAAAACCCCGGAAGGGATCGCCGAGGTGCTCGGGCCGAAGATCACCGGCACGCTCAACCTGGAGGCGGCGCTCGCCGGGCGCAACCTAGACCTGTTCGTACTGTGCTCCTCCGTCGTGGGCGGCGCAGGCAACCCGGGGCAGGCCGACTACGCGTACGGAAACGCGTTCCTCGACGCGTTCGCCGTCTCCCGCGACGGCGTGCTGTCCATCGGCTGGCCGCTGTGGGACGACGGCGGGATGACCGTGGACGCCCGCACCACCGAGGCGCTGCGCCGGCGGTACGGCGTGGTCCCGCTGGACACCGAGGCGGCGCTGGACGCCTTCTGCACGCTGCTGACGGGCACGGAGCCGGTGGCCTCCGTGGTGCGGCTCGCACCGACGGAGGAGGGGACCGAGTTCGGGCCGGAGACCACGGCGCCCGAGCCGGAGCGCAGCGCCCTGCCGCGGACCGCCGCAGCCGAGCCGCGACTCTCCGCAGCCGAGCCGCGACTTCCCGTGGCCGAGCCGGGATCCCCAGCGGATGTGCTCGATCACCTCCGCGGACTCGCCGCGTCGTTTCTGCTCGTGCCGCCCGAGGAGGTGGACGCCGAGGGCGAGCTCATCGACATGGGGTTCGACTCGATCAGCATGACCGACCTCGCCGAACAGGCCGGGGCCGCGTACGACATCGAACTCAACCCGGCCGTACTGTTCGAGCACCCCACCCTCGCCGCACTCGCCACCCACCTGGAGACGCACGCCGCGACGGCCCGCCGGACCGTACGCGCGGAACCGGCCGAACCCCGGACCGTACGCGCCGAGCCGGCCGAACCCCCCGCCTCCGCCGGGGACATAGCGATCATCGGCATGGCCGGGACGATGCCCGGCTCACCCAGCCTCGGCATGTTCTGGAAGCACCTCGCGGCCGGTGACGACCTGGTGCGACACGTACCGGAGGAGCGCGAGGAACTCCTCGAGGATCCGCGCACCCGACACCTGCGGGGCGGCTTCATCGACGGGGCCGGCGACTTCGACGCCGCGCTCTTCGGGGTGTCGCCGCGCGAGGCCGGGCTGATGGACCCGCAGCAGCGGCTGTTCCTGCAAGCCGCGTGGCTCGCCGTCGGCGACTCGGGGATCGACCCCGCCGCGCTGGCCGGCACCGATACCGGGCTGTTCGCCGGGGTGTCTACGCACGACTACGAGGACCTGATGGCGATGCACGGGCTGCCCACCGAGGCGCATACGGCGACCGGGCTGTCCCACGCCGTCCTCGCCAACCGGGTCTCCCACCTGCTGGATCTGCGCGGGCCTAGCGAGGCCGTTGACACCGCCTGCTCCAGCTCGCTCGTCGCCGTACATCGTGCGGTACGGGCGCTGCGCGCAGGGGAGTGCGAGCTCGCCCTCGCCGGCGGGGTCGGCCTCACTCTTACCCCTGGGCTGTTCGTCGCGTTCACCGAGTCCGGCATGCTCAGCGCCGCCGGGCGGTGCGCGACCTTCGACGCCGCCGCCGATGGTTACGTACGCGGTGAGGGTGTGGGGGCGGTGCTGCTCAAGCCGCTGTACGCGGCGCTGCGCGACGGCGATCCGGTGCACGCCGTGATCGCGGGCAGCGCGGTGGGGCACGGCGGGCGGGCCGCGTCTCTGACCGCGCCCAACCCGCGTGCCCAGGCCGACGTCATCACCGCGGCGCTGCGGGATGCCGGGGTCGCGCCCGGGGACGTCTCATACCTCGAGGCGCACGGTACCGGCACGCGGCTCGGCGATCCGGTGGAGATCGAGGGGCTGAAGAAGGTCTTCGGTACGGCCGCTGGAGAGATCGTGGTCGGTTCGGTGAAGACCAACGTGGGGCACCTGGAGGCCGCAGCCGGGATGGCCGGGCTGCTGAAGGTGCTTCTGTCGCTCCGGCACGGCAAGCTCCCGCCGCACCTGCATCTGGACACCCTCAGCCCGCACATCGACCTGGCCGGCACGCCGCTGACCATCTCCACGCGGCTGCGCGACTGGCCGGACCGGCCGGTACGGATCGCCGGGGTCAGCTCGTTCGGGTTCGGCGGCACCAACGCGCACGTCGTCGTACGTGAGGCGCCCGGTCCTCCGCCGCCCGTGCGCGACGTGCCACCGCCGGCCCGCACCCGCCACTGGTTCACGGTCCCCAAGCCCGCCCCCGCCCCCGCGCCGGCCCCTGCTGCCCCTGCCCCTGCCCCTGCCTCCGGCCCCACGCACGCGTCTGCCTCCGCGCCCGCGCCTGCCTCCGCGCCCGCGCCTGCCTCCGCGCCCGCGCCTGCCTCCGGGCCCGCGCCTGCCTCCGCCCCTGCACTCGGTCCCGCGCCCGCCACTGCCCGCTCGTCCGGCCTGGCGTCCGCATCGCCAGCTCCGCCGCCGGCCGCATCGCCGGCCGCATCGCCCGAGCCATCGCCGGACGGGCTCGCCGGGCGTATTCGGTGGCATCTCGCCGACCTGCTCGGCGGCGTCGCGGCGATCCCTGATGACCGGCCGTTCCAGGACCTCGGCCTCGACTCGATCTTCGCGATGGAGCTCGCCGAGCGTCTGTCCGCCGAGGTCGGCCGCGAGGTGCAAGGCGCCGACCTGTACGAGTACGACACGATCGCCACGCTCGTCACATACCTCGATGGGCCTCCACCCGAGCCGGCGGCCGCGCCCGAGGAGGGGCCCGAGGACGCCACTGATGGAGCCTCCGCACTCGCCGAGCTGCTGAGCGAGGTGGCCGGGCGGCCGATCGGGCCGGGCGACGACCTCGCGGCCGCGCTCACCTCGCTGCAGATGCTGCGCGCGGTGAGCACGCTGGAGGAGACGCACGGGCCCCTACCGAAGACGCTGTTCTTCGACCACCCCGACCTCGCCACGCTAAGCCGCCGCCTGAGGGAGGAGCCGACCGCCCCGGCCACGCCGACCACCTCGACTGCCCCGACGACGCCGACGGCCCCGACCCCGCCGATCGCCTCGACCATGCCGACGGTCCGGAGCGCGCCGATGGCCCCGACCACGCCGACGGCCCCGAGCGCGCCGATCGCCTCGACCGCCCCGAGCGCGCCGTTCGCACCGAGCGCGCCGGCCGTCCCTACCGCGCCGGTCGTGATGCGGAAAGATGCGCTCGACGGCGATACGGCCGCCGCGGTTCGCCGCCTCACCGAGGCGCACGGCGTGGAGAGCGGCCTCGCCGGGGAGGACATCGCGCCCTGGATGCTGGTCACCCCGGACGGCTACGCCGAGCTCGCCCAGGACGACGCCGCCGTACTGGGATGGAGCCTGACCGGCGCGGACGAGGCACTGCCCGGCCTCGCCGACGCGGTCGCCCGCCACGCACGGGACACCGGGCGGCGGGCCGCCGTACTGTCGCCCGTTCCGCTGACCGAGCTGGCGGGCGAGCCGTGCACCGCCACCCCGTTCGGCGTTGTACATCACCTCGACGTCGCCGCGTTCGGCCTGGACGGCGCGCCGATGCGGCGGCTGCGTTCGGTGCTGAGCCGGTTCGCACGCGCCGGCGAGGCCACCGTCACCGAGTACCGCTCCGGCGACGACCCCGAGACCGACCTGGCGATCACTGAGCTGGTGGATGCCTGGTCGGCGGGCAAGGGCGACGTGGCCCCGTACGTGGCCCGGGTCCGCGAGCTGCTGCGCACCGGCGCCCTCGGCGACGGGCACCGGGTGTTCCTCACCCGGCTCGACGGGGAGCCGGCCGCCGTCGTCGTGCTCACCCCGCTCGGCTCCGAGCCGGGCTACCTGCTGGACGTCGAGTTCTACCGCGACGGCCTGCCACCCGGCACGCTCGAACACACCATCGTGGAGATCATCGCCGTGCTGCGTACGGAGAACGTGCCGACCCTCAGCCTCGGCCTCACCCTCGGGGTAGGGGTCACCGACTCCCCGAACCCCTCGCCCGACGCCGAGCGGGAGCTCGAGGAACTGGAACGGGCCAGCATGACCGGAGCGGGCAACCTGCGGTTCAAGCGCCGCTTCCGCTCCGCCGAGCTCCCCGTGTACCTGCTCCAACGCACGGCCGATCCCGTCCCGGTGGCGGACGTGCTCCTGATGATCGCCGGTACCGGCGACACGCCCGAGGTCCCGCCCGCGCCCCTGCCCGGCACGATCGACCTGGTCACCGACTCCTGGGCGGAGCGCGACGACCTCTGGATCACCGACCGGCCTCGCCCCCTCGCCGCCACCGACGCGATCGCCCAGCCATGGCTGCCGTTCCCGTACGTGGCCGCGACCCCGAGCGGACGCGCCGCCGAACGCGCCCTCTGCCGGGCCTGGCCGGGCCGCAGGGGAGTGGTACTGCACAACGGCCTCTTCCCCACCTGGCTGCACGCCGCCGCCACCGCCCGGTTCGAGCCCGAGCCCCTCACCGACCTGCCGGCCCAGTTGGAACGGCACGCCGGCCGGGTGGCGTTCGTCGCGATCGAGCCCGGCTGCAACGCCGCCGGAGGCCCGGCCACGACCCTGGAGGAGCTGCGGGAGATCAAGAAACGGGCGGCCGGCGTCCCGCTCGTCCTGGACGCCACCCGCATCGTCACCGCCGCGGCCGGCCGGACCACGGGCGACCCCTGGGACCTTGTACGGGAGATGCTGGCCCCCGCCGACGCCGCGACGCTCAGCCTGTCCAAGGACTTCGCCGTTCCCACCGGCGGCCTCGTCTGCGCCCGGTCTCCCGAGCTCATCGAGCGGCTCCGCACCGACCGCGAGGCGTACGGCGGCGACGTGAGCCTGATGGACCGGCGGATGCTGCAGGCCGCGCTGTCCGACCATGCCGGGATCGCGCGGGCGGTACGGGACCGCCGCACCGCCGTGGCCGCCCTGCACCGGCGGCTGCGTGAAGCCGGGCTACCGGTCACTCCCGAGCCGGGCGGCCACTGCGTGCTGCTCCGCGGCGACCTCCCCGACGGATGCGGCGTACGGGCCGCCCCGCACCTGCACGGCGACGCGCACCCCGAACTGGCCGGGCACGTACGGCTGGCCGTACCGCTCGGCATGGACACCGCCACCGCCGAACGCGCCGCCGACCGCATCGCCGAAGCAGCCGGACCGCCCTCCGACGAGGGCTGGTTCGCCCGGCAGCTGCGTGAGCTGGGCGGACGGTTCGGCGAAGCCGACTATCACCCAGCCGGCGAGAACCTGGAGGTGCTGCGCGAGTTCCGCCTGGACATCGAGCACCGGCTGGTCACCGACCCCGACGGCGAGGTCGAGGTGTTCCTCGCCGGCTCCGGCCCCGACCTGGTGCTGATGCACCCATTCAACATCGGCGCGGGCATGTTCGCCGCCCAGTTCGCCGGGCTCGCCGGCCGGTACCGCCTGATCGTCGTACACCAGCCCGGCGTCGGCCGGACCCGCGTCTCGACCCCGCTCAGCCTGGAGGGCCTGACCACGCTGCAGCGCCGGGTGCTGGAATCGCTCGGCATGACCGGCCCCGTGCACGTCGGCGGCGCCTCGGTCGGCGCGATCTTCGCCGAGTACTTCACGCTCCAAAACCCCGGCTACGTACGATCCCTCGCGCTACTCGGCGGCTCCTACCGGTTCGCCAACCGCAAGGGCCGCATCGACCGGCTGGACCAGGTCATTTCCGAGGACTTCGCCTCCATCCAGGCCGGCACGTCGTCGCCGGGTGTCGCGGCCGTCCGCGAGGACCTCACCGCGCTGCTGCTTCGCTGCGAGAGCATGGACCCGCGGACCGGCCTGCGCTACCTCGACCTGTTCGCCCAGGAACCGGAGCTGGCGCCGCGCCTCCCCGAGATCGCCGTCCCCACGCTCGTGGTCCAGGGCCGGTACGACTCCGTCGTCGGCGTCAAGACCGGCCACTTCCTGCACGGCGCCATCCCGGACGCCCGGTACGTGGAACTGCCCGAGGCGGGCCACTTCGTCTGCCTCACCGACGCCGAGAAGGTCAACGCCGAGCTCACCGCCTTCCTCACCGCACCGTGACAGGGGCAAGGAACGGGCGGGGATCAGCGGAAGTAACGCACCGTGGCGTCCTCGGCGCCTCCCTCCGCCAGGTGCCGCGTGAACCGCCCCGCATGCACCTGGTGCACAAAGTTCCAGGTGAGCGAGACGCTGTCGGACAGCGCGAGCACCGTGTGGCACCAACCGGCGGGGATGTAGACCGCGTCGCCGGGCTCCAGGATCTCGTCGAAGGCCGGCCGGGCGTCCCTCCAGAGCGGGAACCCGCCGGGCGCCGGCGGGAACATGATCACCCGCTTCTCCCCGGCCGCCTGGCACAGGCAGGCGTCGCTGCCCCACGGGTCGGTGTGCAGCCGGGTACGCCCGCCCGCGCCGCACACGAAGATCCCCTTGCCGGGGAAGGAGTCCCGTACGGGATCGGCCGCCCGCGCCGGGTGCGGGAACACGTATCCGGAGTCGGGCAGGAACGTCGGCACCGACCAGTCCTCGACGAGCGCCGCGAAGGCGTCGTCGGCCCAGGGAAGCCGCTCCGGGCCCTGCCGGGAGAACCAGCGCAGGTACGGCGGCTCGTCATGCCAGGCCGCCCGGGTGTGCCGCGATACATAATCGCCGAACGTGGACAGGCCGCGCAGCGCGAAAAGCGTGTCGTAAAGCGGAACCCGCAGGCCGCCGAAGCGCTCGGCGAGCGTCGTCAGGTCCCACGGCGGGGCCCACCGCCAGCCGGCGAGCGCCCCGCGCACCAGCACCGGCCGTCCCGGCACCAGGTACTCCGTCAGGAACGTCTCGGACCGCAACGTGTCCACCGTGCCCAGCGTCATGCGCCCGACCGTACGGCCGCCTCCCGTACCCGGCCGCCCAATAGTGCGCACCGGCGGGCGGGCTCAGCCTGCGAATTCGCGTTCGAGCGGGGTGCGGAAGCGGGGCGTGACGGTGACCGGGCTGTCCGCCAGCCAGGCCGCGAGCCTGTCGCGTTCCGCCTCGACGGCGGCGGTGGCTTCGGCGTCGAGGGCGGTGAGGGGCTCCCAGACGACCTCGCCGGTACGGCGCTGCGCCCAGCCGCCCACCACCCGGCCGTTCCACCACACGGTGGGGCCGATGTTGCCGCTCCGGTCGTGCAGCCGGATGCGCTGCTCGTCGTCCGGCAGGTACCAGTCGCGGTGCTTCCAGCCCATCGGCGTCGGGTCCAGGGCGGGCAGCAGCGCGGCCCAGTTCCCGTCCGGGGCGTCGGCGTCCAGGGTCTCCGCGAGGGCGTAGCCGGGGCCCTCGTCGAGCTCGACCGGGACGGCACCGACCGCGGTCAGTGCGGCGTGGGTCTCGGTGAGCGTCCAGCCGGTCCACCACTGCAGGTCGGTGAGCTGGCCGGGCCCGTACGCGGACAGCCAGAGCCGGGCCAGCGTGGCGCGGGCCTCGGCGGGCTCCGGCTCCGGCAGCGCGGGGGCGAGCGCCCAGCGGAACTGGTTGCTGGTCCAGCCGCCGCGCGGCGCCCGGCGCACCACCGCGCCGCGCATCCCGAGCAGGGTGAGCAGCCGTGTGCCGATGCTGAACGGTGGCGCCCCGGAAGGACCGGGCACCGCGGTCCGCAGCCGCGGCACCCGCTCGGCCAGCTCCGCGCCGGTCGCCTCGCCGAGCTCGGCGAGCACCTCCAGGACCTGCGCGTTCACCGAGTCCAGCCAGTCCTCGCCGAGGCCGGCCGCGGTCAGGTACTTCAGCACGTTCCGCTGCTCTCGTACGGTGACCGCGCGCGACGCCGCCCGCACCACCGGGGCGAGCTCCACGGGGACCACGAACACGGTGCGGCGCATGCCATGCATCCGTACCAGCGATCCGTCGTACAGCTCCTCGCCCACGGACTTCAGGCTGGAATCGCCGAGGCGGGCCCGTACGGACAGGTGGACGGTGGCCGGGTCCGTACCGTGCAGCGCCACCACCGCGGCGGTGACCTCGGCGGCCGAGCCGGCCGGTACGGAAAGCCGGTGTCGTGCCGCGAGCAGACGGCGGCGATGGACCGCCGTGACCGCGGGCGAGCCGCCGCTCACTTTTGAGCCGCCCTGTCGGTGCCCGCCGCTACGGTGGCTCCGTAGGCGCAATCGAGGTTCGTGAAATCGGGACCGTCCGCAGGGGAGGCGTCGTTTCGATGGCTGCTGCTCATGACCACAACTACTACCGGACTCTCATCGCCGTCGCCGACGACTGCCCGGTCGACGAGAGCGTCGTCCCGGAGGACACGCGGCGCGGCGGCAAGAAGGGCGTGGCCTCGATCCACTACGACATGCTCGCCGGGCAGCCGTACCGGCACACCCAGGAGGACGTGCTGTTCCAGACCTGGCTGGAGCGGCAGGACGAGCAGCCCGGCTCGCCGGACGAGATAGCCCGCCTGCGGGACGAGTTCTTCGCCAAGCCCAAGCCCTGCCTGCGCACGTCCCCGCTCGGCAAGCGGTACGGCTGGGGCTTCGCGTTCGACGCCGAGGGCCGGGTCGCGCTGCTGCCGATGGAGTCCGAGGAGTACCGGAAGCTGCTCGACGGGGGAGAGGTGAAGGTGCTCAAGGCGATGAAGACGAAGCGCTGAGCCCGCCGGGCCGACCAGGGCCTCGTAGCCGTTCGGCCGCGCCGCGCATCAGCGACTCGGCGACGACGTCGACGTGCCGGGCCCGCCGGTCGGCGAGCGCGGTGCCCGCGGCGTACCGGTTGAACGCGCCCATCGCCGGGCCGCAGTGCACTTGGAAGTTGACCCGGTCGTCCGCCCTGCCCTGCAGCGCCGCGACGGTGGTGCGCGCCAGGTAGGCGCGGAAGACCAGCGCCATCTTGACCTTGGGGTCGGCCTCCGCGCGGGCGGCCTGACCGGGGTCGCGCCCGGCCAGGTAATGCTCGCGGGTCTCCCGCCAGATCTCGTCCAACGACCGGCGGAAGTAGGTGCGCTCGATGGTCGCGCGGGTATGCGCGTCGATCTCCTCGAGGGAGTCGTGCTGCCGGAACAGCCGGTAGAGCTGGTTGGCGCGCGCGGCGAACAGCGTGCCTTTGCGCATCACCTGCACCCGGGCGCCGAGCTCGAACATGTCGCCCGCCGGGGCGTAGGCGGTGTCGTGCTCGGTGAGGTCGGCCAGCGCGTCCTTGACGGCCTCGGACGTGCCGGCCTCCGGCGTGCACTGGTTGACGGAGCCGGTCACCACGAAGTCCGCGCCGAGCACGAACGCGGCCGCGACCGCCTCCGGGCAGCCGAGCCCGCCGGAGGCGCCGACGCGCAGCGGCTCGGCGTACCGTTCCGCGTCCATGACCGCATCCCGGAGCCGGGTGAACGCCGGGACCAGCACGGGCATCGCCGCGCCGTCGGTGTGGCCGGCGGAGTCGGCCTCCGCGCACACGTCCCCGGCGACCGGGAGGCCGTGGGCCGCCTCGGCCTCCTCCCGGGTCAGGGCGCCCTCGGCGACGAGCCGGTCGAGGATGGCGGCGGGCGGCGGCCGCATGAACGCCTCCGCCACCTCCAGCCGCGAGGCCTTGGCCAGCACGTGCCGTACGGCGACGGGCCGTCCGGCGGCGTCCCGGTGCGCGCCGGCGAACCGGAACCGGACCAGCGGCGCGGTGATCCGCGTGTACCCGGCGGCCTCGGCGAACCGTACGTCGTGCCGGAGCAGCAGTTCCACGGTGGCGCGCTCGAGTTCCTGCTCGCCCGGTCCGTAGAGCAGGTTGACGCCGAAGTTCGCGCGGCCCGCGAGGGCGGACCGGATCGTGATCATCGCCTTCTCCACGGCGTCCAGCGGCAGTCCGCCGGAGCCGAAGAAGCTCATCAGACCGGCCTCGCCCATCCGGATCACCAGCTCCGCGGAGGAGATGCCGCGGAACATCGACCCGGCGAGGTACGCGTACCGGATCCCGTAGTCCCGCCGGAACGCGGCCGATCCCAGTTGCCTCGCCGCCTCCTCGGCGCTGCTCGCGGCCTCGGCGGCCGGCGGGGATCGTGGGGGGTCAGTGGGGGGTGGGGGAGCGGGGCGGGCCGGGGGTTCCGTACGGCAGGCGCGCCAGAGCCCGGTGAGCGTGGTGCCCGGTCCGACCTCGGCGACCTCGGTGACACCCAGCCCGAGCAGCGTGCGCATCGAGTCCCGCCACCGCACGGGACCGCTGATCTGCTCGGTGAGCAGCGCTCCGATCCCGGTATCCGGGTACGGGCGGGCGGTCGCGTTGGCGATCACGGGCACCCGGGGAGGCGCGAACGGTACGTCCGCGATCGCCTGGCCGAAGGCCTCGGCCGCCTCCCGCATGTACCGCGAGTGGAAGGCTGCGGCCACGTTGAGGCGGACGAACCGCCCGCCAGCCTCCCGTACCGGCACCGCCAGCGCCGCGACCGCCTCGCTCGGCCCGGAGATCACGGTCTGCTCGGCGGAGTTGAGGTTGGCGACGTCCACCGCGCCGCCCTCGAGCAGGCGGATCACCCGCTCGGCGGGGAGGCCGATCACCGCCGCCATCGTGCCCCCGGCGGCGCGCTCCATCAGCTCGCCGCGGTGCCATACGATCCGCAGCGCGGTCTCCAGGTCCATACACCCCGCCGCCCACAGCGCCACCAGCTCGCCCAGGCTGTGCCCCGCCAGGGCCGCGGGCGGCGCCGCCCCGTCGTCCAGCCGGGCCAGGTACGTGAGCGCGTCCACCAGGAACAGCGCGGGCTGCGCGTACCGGGTGCTGCCCAGCCGTTCCCGGTCCGCGCAGACCTCGGCCACGGAGAAGCCGAGCACCCGGCCCGCGGTCGCCAGGTGCTTGGGGTAGCGGTCGAGCACGCCGGCCCCCATGCCGGCGTGCTGGGAACCCTGCCCGGGGAACAGCCACGCCTCCACGGCTGGGCTCACGAGGCGGCGAGGAGGTATTGGAGCAGGCGGTCCTCGTGCACGACGATCGCCTGGGAGCGCCGCTCCACCAGCTGGTCGTCCTCGAAGCAGCGCAGGAAGTAGCCGACCCGGGAGCGGGTGGTGCCGACCATCTGGCCGAGCTCGTCGTGGGTGATCCGGCAGGTGATGGACAGCGCCGGGCCGGTGCGTACGCCGTGCTTGCGGGCCAGCCGCAGCAGGGTGGTGGCGAGCCGCTGTTTGCTGTCCAGGGTGACGAAGTGGGTGAGGGCCTCCTGCTGGTCGGCGATCCAGCCGGTGAGGTAGCGGTGCCAGGCGTCGCGGAGCAGCGCGTCCGCCATGATCTGCTGGAACTGGTCGCCGGCGATCACCCGGATCTCCGCCTGCGTCTTCGTCATCGCGGTCTCGGAACGCTGCCGGGTGATGAGGCTGGAGACGCCGAGCAGATCCGTGGGCCCGTTGATCGCCAGCAGGCACGGTTTCCCGCCCCAGGACCAGGTGACGCTCTTCACCCAGCCGCTCTGTATGAGATAGAGCCAGTCACCCGAGTCGCCCCAGCTGTACAGGTGGACGGCGGACGGGAGCTTACGGATCGGCGCGTGAAATGCACCTTCGTTTATCCGCTCAAAGAGAATCCGACCCAAATCGGAATCGTCGGGAAATGCTTTTCTGGAACCTCCAGTCGTGCCCGTAATCGTTCGAAGCGATGTCGGCATGGCATGCCTCCCCCGCGTCGTAGCCCTGTATCGAACCGGAAGGCTCGTACGTGCGTTCACGTTCGCGTCTCACCCTGGGATGGGGGTGGCAGGGGAGGTGGTCAATACTGAGCATCCACCCCCGAAGCCCCAATGTGGCCAGGTCTGAGCTGCGCTTATCTGCTTGAACGGGACGGTCGGACAGGACACGCGGTCATGCGCCGAAACGGTGGCCCACCCCACGGACGCGGCACTTTCGACCATGGAAATCGCGCGCGACG
>WHSL01000128.1 GCA_009380095.1 Streptosporangiales bacterium
ATGACGGGAACCATCGCGTGCAACCGGCTGAAAGCCATACCCGGTGCCTCTGGGCCTCTGGACCTTACGACGGCCCGTCCAACCCACCAACAACGTAGGACCGGCTGAGTTCCATCAACAGCTGAACTGGAAACTGCCGGGGTTCCCCCAACCCCGCTAAGTGCAGGTTCCATCGGGTTTGGGAGAAAGGGTGGGCGCAGCGATTGAGGCCCCGCGAGTCCCGCACGCGCGGCTCAGAACCCCGCGCCGTAACCGGCAACCGCCCGAACCGCAGCCAACACCGAGCCACCAGGGCTAACCCCAATGCCGGGTAGTTAGGGCTTGCAGAGGGTTAACTCGTAGCGTTCCTGGATTTCGTCCGATGAGGTGGTATGGGTGTTGCGGAGGGAGTCCGGGAGATGCTGGCGGCGAAGTTCGAGGTGGTCTTCCCGCGTCTGGATGAGCGGCAGCGTCGGCTGCTGATGGGTGCCGAGGCTCGTGTGCTGGGGCGCGGCGGGATCCGGGCGGTGGCCCGGGCCGCCGACGTCGGCGAGGCCACGGTGTCTCGGGGAGTTGATGAGCTGGAGGCGGGCGAGGAACCGTTGGGCCGGGTACGCAGGCCCGGCGGGGGCCGCAAGCGGTTGGTGGAGACCGATTCTGGACTGCGGCCGGCGCTGTTGGCCCTGGTCGAGCCGGAGGAGCGCGGGGATCCGATGTCGCCGCTGCGGTGGACGACCAGATCGACCCGCAACCTGGCCGCCGAGCTCACTCGCCAGGGGCACAAGGTCAGCGCTGACACCGTCGCCGACATCCTGCGCACCGAGGGGTTCAGCCTGCAGGGCAACGCCAAGACGGTCGAGGGGCGCCAGCATGTGGACCGCGACGGGCAGTTCCGGTACATCAACGACCAGGTCAAGGACCATCAAGAGGTCGGGGACCCGGTTGTCTCGGTCGATACCAAGAAGAAGGAACTGGTCGGGCCGTTCGCCAATGGTGGCGCCGAGTGGCGCCCGGCGGGCGAGCCCGAGCAGGTCCGTACCCACGACTTTCCCGACGCCGAGTTGGGCAAGGCCATCCCGTACGGGATCTATGACCTGGCCGCTGACACCGGCTGGGTGAGCGTGGGCACCGACCACGACACCGCCGCGTTCGCCGTCGAGGCGATCCGCCGCTGGTGGAAGGGCAGCGGCCGAAGTGATCACCCGCTGGCCCGGCGGCTGCTGATCACCGCCGACTGCGGTGGCTCCGACGGATACCGCACCCGCGCGTGGAAGGCCGAACTGGCGACGCTGGCCGCCGAGACCGGCCTTCAGATCACCGTTTGTCACTTCCCTCCCGGCACATCGAAATGGAACAAGGTCGAGCACCGGCTGTTCTCCCACATCACGATGAACTGGCGGGGACGGCCGCTGACCAGCCACGAGGTGATCGTCAACACCATCGCCGCGACCACGACCCGCACCGGGTCGCGGGTGCACGCCGAACTCGACACCGGCGGCTACGACACCGGCGCCCGCGTCAGCGATCGGCAGATGAAGACGCTGCCGCTGAGACGCCACGACTGGCACGGCGACTGGAACTACACCCTGCGCCCCGAACCGTTCGAACAGGTCAACGACGATCCCGACCCGTCCGACCAGCCCAGCCCCGACCTGACCTGGCTGCGCCACCCGACCCTGACCGGCCTGACCACACCCGACTGGAACACCCTGATCACCACCCTGATGACCCTGCACGACCAGCAACGCCGACACCAGCCTTGACAAGCGACGCGGGCACCGCCCACGCATCAAGGCCGGCCCCGGCACCGGCCGCCGCCCCATCCTCACCCTCGCCGACCGGCTCCTGGCCACCCTCCTGCATCACCGCCTGGCCCTGCCCCAGGTCCAGATCGCCGCCCTGTCCGGCGTCACACCCGAAACGATCAACAGACGCATCCGCGACATCCGTCAGCTCCTCGACCAAGCCGGACACACCATCCAGCCCGCCCTGCACCGGCTCACCACCCTGGACGACCTCAACGCCCTCGCCACCACAGACGGCATGAACCCACCAAAAATCAGACCAGCGAGTTAATTATCTGCAAGCCCTAACTACACGGCGTTGGGACTAACCCTCGCCGAACCGGCCCGCCACTGGCCCACGACCAGCCGACAACCCCCACCACTGGCCGCCACCAGCCGGACAACCCAGCGGCCAGACCACCCCACACAAGTAGCCGAAACCCCAGGTCAACACCACATCCCAGCAGGTAGACGACCCCTCACGCCGAGCCGTCCACCCGCCGAGAAATCTTCCCCCAATTGTTGGGGTGGGGCCGCCCGGGTGGTCAGGTGGTGGCGAGCGGGGCGCCGGGGCGGACCGTTAGCGTGTCGCCGGCCTCGTCGAGGTCGACGACGACCTCGGAACCGTCGCGGATCTCCCCGGAGAGCAGCTCGCGCGCGAGCTTGTCGCCGATCGAGGCCTGGACGAGCCGGCGCAGCGGCCGGGCCCCGTACAGGGGGTCGTAGCCGGTCAGCGCCAGCCACTCCCGTGCGGCCGGGGTCACGTTCAGCGTCAGCCGCCGCTCGGCGAGCCGCCGGGCCAGCCGCTGCACCTGAAGGTCCACGATGCGGCCCAGGTCCTCGGTGGTGAGCGCGTCGAAGACGATCACGTCGTCCAGCCGGTTCAGGAACTCCGGCTTGAACGTGGTCCGCACCACCTTCATCACGGCCTCGCGCTTGCCCAGGTCGTCCAGCGACGGGTCGACCAGGTACTGCGAGCCCAGGTTGGAGGTGAGGATGAGGATCGCGTTCCGGAAGTCCACCGTGCGGCCCTGGCCGTCGGTGAGCCGCCCGTCGTCCAGCACCTGCAGCAGCGTGTCGAACACCTCGACGTGCGCCTTCTCCACCTCGTCCAGCAGCACCACCGTGTACGGACGGCGCCGCACGGCCTCGGTGAGCTGGCCGCCCTCCTCGTACCCCACATAGCCGGGCGGCGCGCCGACCAGCCGGGAGACGGAGTGCTTCTCGGAGTACTCGCTCATGTCGATGCGGACGATGGCCCGCTCGTCGTCGAACAGGAACTCCGCCAGCGCCTTGGCCAGCTCGGTCTTGCCCACCCCGGTGGGGCCGAGGAACAGGAAGGAGCCGGTGGGCCGGTCGGGGTCGGCGACCCCGGCTCGCGCCCGCCGTACGGCGTCGGAGACGGCCCGCACCGCCGAGCGCTGGCCGATGATCCGCCCGCCGAGCTCGTCCTCCATGCGGAGCAGCTTGGCGGTCTCACCCTCCATGAGCCGGCCGACCGGGACGCCGGTCCAGGACGACACGACCTCGGCCACGTCGTCAGCGCCGACCTCCTCCTTGACCATGGCCTCGGAGCGGTCCGCCTCCTCCGCCGCGGACGATGCCTCGGCGAGCTGCTTCTCCAGCGTGGGGATCTCCCCATACATCAGCCGGGAGGCCACCTCGAAGTCGTTGTCGCGCTGCGCCCGCTCGGCCTGGCCGCGCAGCTCGTCGAGACGTTCCTTGAGCGCGCCGACCCGGTTCAGGCCCTCCTTCTCGTGCTCCCAGCGCGCGTTCAGCGCGTCGAGCTGCTCCTGCCGGTCGGCGAGGTCCTTGCGCAGCCGCTCCAGCCGCTCCTGGCTGGCCGGGTCGTCCTCCTTGGAGAGCGCCAGCTCCTCCATCCTCATCCGGTCCACGGTGCGCTGCAGCTCGTCGATCTCCACCGGGCGCGAGTCGATCTCCATGCGCAGCCGGGACCCGGCCTCGTCGACCAGGTCGATGGCCTTGTCGGGGAGGAAGCGGGCGGTGATGTAGCGGTCGGAGAGGGCGGCGGCGGAGACCAGCGCGGCGTCGGAGATGACGACTTTGTGGTGCGCCTCGTACCGCCCCTTCAGCCCGCGCAGGATGGCGATCGTATCCTCCACCGTGGGCTCGCCGACCAGCACCTGCTGGAAGCGCCGCTCCAGCGCTGGGTCCTTCTCGATGCGCTCGCGGTACTCGTCCAGTGTGGTCGCGCCGACCATGCGCAGCTCGCCGCGGGCCAGCATGGGCTTGAGCATGTTGCCCGCGTCCATCGCGCCCTCGGCGGCGCCGGCCCCGACGACCGTGTGCAGCTCGTCGATGAACGTGACGATCTGGCCGTCGCTGTTCTTGATCTCGCTGAGGACGGCCTTCAGCCGCTCCTCGAACTCGCCGCGGTACTTGGCGCCGGCCACCATCGCGCTCAGATCCAGCGCGATGAGCCGCTTGCCGCGCAGCGACTCCGGCACGTCGCCGGCCACGATGCGCTGCGCCAAGCCCTCGACCACGGCGGTCTTGCCGACGCCGGGCTCACCGATGAGCACCGGGTTGTTCTTGGTACGCCGGGACAGCACCTGCACGACCCGGCGGATCTCGGTGTCCCGGCCGATCACCGGGTCCAGCCGGCCGGAGTCGGCGGCCGCGGTGAGGTCGATGCCGTACTTCTCCAGGGCCCGATACGTGCCCTCGGGATCGGCGCTGTCGGCGCGCGCCGAGCCCCGTACGCTCTCGAACGCCTCCAGCAGCGCCTCGGGCGTGGCGGCCACACCGCGCAGCAGCTCCGCGGCGGCGCCGCCGTCGGCGGCGAGACCGACCAGCAGGTGCTCGGTGGAGACGTAGGTGTCCTCGAGCTGCCGCGCGCGTTGCGAGGCGGTGTTGATCACGGTGAGCAGCGCGCGGGAGGTGCCGGGGGCGCTCGCCGTGGAACCGGCGATCTTGGGCAGCCGCTGGATCTGCTCCTCGGTCGCGCGCTTGACCTCGGCCGGGTCGGCCCCGACCCTGCGCAGCAGCGGCGCGATCGTCGTGCCCTGCTGCTCCACCAGGGCCGCCAGCAGGTGCACCGGCTCGACCTGGGGATTGCCGTCGGAGGTCGCGCGGCGGACGGCCGCCTGCAGCGCTTCCTGGCTCTTGTTGGTGAGCTTCTCGTCCATCCGTCCCGTTTCCCCCCTTGCGGGCCGTTCCGTCAGTCGTCGACGGGCCGCTGGTGCCACATGACCACGCTGGTCCGGCGCACCGGCAGCCGGTCGGTCTCGGCCACGGCCCGGCGGTGCCGCGACACCACGGTGCGCGCGGCGGCGAGCTCGTTCTGCAGGTGGATGAGCTCCTCGCGCAGCTCCTCCACCTGCTGCCGCAGCTCGAGGATGTGCTTCACGCCGGCCAGGTTGATGCCCTCCTCCTGGGAGAGCCGCTGAACCTCGCGGAGCAGCTCGATGTCGCGCGCGGAATACCGCCGGCCGCGCCCGGAGGTGCGGCCCGGCGAGACGAGCCCGAGCCGGTCGTACTGGCGCAGTGTCTGCGGGTGGAGGCCGGAGAGCTGGGCCGCCACCGAGATGACGTAGACCGGGGTCTCCTCCGAGAGGTGGAAGCCACCGCCGTACCTGTCCATGTCGATCACTCGCCTCTCGCCTGCCGGAGCAGGTCACCGCGGGGGTCCTCGCCCGCGGTCGCGTTCTTGAACTCCTCGAGCGCGTCCTTCGCCTTGCCGGAGAGGTTCTGCGGCACCGCGACCTCCCAGGTGACCAGCAGGTCGCCCCGGGTGCCGTCGCGGCGCGCGGTGCCCTTGCCGCGGACCCGGACGGTGCGCCCGTTCGGCGTGCCCGCCGGGACCTTCAGCGTCACCGCCTCCCCGCCGAGCGTCGGCACCTGCACCTCGGCCCCGAGCGTGGCCTCGGTGAACGTCACCGGCACGGTGATCGTGAGGTTGTCGCCGTTGCGGCCGAACACCTTGTGCGGCTTGACGTGCACGACCACGTACAGGTCGCCGGCGGGACCGCCGCGCTCGCCGGAGGCGCCCTTGCCCTTGAGCCGGATGCGCTGGCCGTCCCGCACCCCGGCGGGGATGCGGGCCTGGATGGTGCGGGTGGACTGGCCGCGCCCGCTGCCGTGGCAGACCGGGCACGGGTCGTCCACGATCAGCCCGCGGCCGCGGCAGTCGCGGCACGGCTCGGACAGCGAGAACCCGCCCAGGTTGCGGCTGGCGTGCCCGGTGCCCTCGCAGGTCGGGCAGACCCGCGGGGTGGTGCCGGTCTTGGCCCCGGTGCCCGCGCAGGCACTGCACGGCGCGTCGCTGGTCAGCCGCAGCGGCAGCGTCACACCCTCGGTGGCCTGGCCGAACGTGAGGGTGGCCTCGGTCTCCACGTCGGCCCCACGGCGGGGCCGGGCGGTGGACCGCCCGGCCGTACGCCCGCCCATGTTGCCGAACAGGCCGCCGAACAGGTCACCTAGCCGTTCGCCCGTGCCGCCCCCGGCCGGCCCGCCCTGGCCGAACAGGTCGCCCAGGTCGAAGGTGGTGCCGCCGGGGCCGGTGGAGGTGCGGAAGCCGCCGCCACCGCCGAACAGCGACCGGGTGTCGTCGTACTCCTTGCGGCGCTTCTCGTCCGAGAGGACGTCGTACGCCTCGGAGATCTCCTTGAACCGATCCTCGGCGGCGGCGTCACCCTTGTTGGTGTCGGGGTGGTACTTGCGGGCCAGCTTCCGGTACGCGGACTTGATCTCGTCCTGTCCCGCGGTCTTGGAGACGCCGAGGACCGCGTAGTAGTCCTTCTCGAGGAAGTCCTTCGTGCTCACCGGCGTCCCCGTCCCCTTCTTTCACTTCGTCACGTCAACGCCATGATCGCCGGTGGCGATCAGGCCGATGATCGTCGGCCCTCGTCGTCCGGCCCGGCCTCGGGCTCGCCGCCCTCGGCCTGCTCGCCGTTGGCCGCCGCGTCGGCCGGGGCCTGCTGCTCCGCCGCCTCGGGCGCGGCGGGTGCCTCGCCCGGCTCGGCCACCACCACCCGGGCGGGCCGCAGGATGCGGTCGCCCACGGTGTAGCCGGGCTGGAAGATCTCCACGCAGGTCGGCTCGGTGACCTCGTCGGAGAACGAGTGCATCAGCGCCTCGTGCACCGCCGGGTCGAAGGGCTCACCGACCTCGCCGTACTTCTGCAGCCCCAGCTTGGCGACCGTGGCCTCCAGCGACTCGGACACCGACTTGAAGCCGCCGGTGAGCTCGTCGTGCTCACGCGCCCGGCCGATGTCGTCGAGGACCGGGAGCAACTCGCTGAGCACGTTGGCCAGCGCCTGCTCCTTCACCGCGACCCGGTCGCGCTCGACCCGCTTGCGGTAGTTGGCGTACTCCGCCTGGAGCCGCTGCAGGTCCTGCACGCGCTCGCCGAGCTCGTTCTGCAGCTTGGCCAGCTCGTCCGCCTCACCGAACGGCTCCGGTCCGGCCTCCGCGCCGGCTTCGTCGCCAGGGCCGGCGCCGGTCTCGGCCTCGGGCTCCGGCGTCGCCGCCGGGCCGTCGGCCGGGCCCGTACCGTCGTCGCCCGCGGTGGCCGTGGCGCCGGGGGCCGGCGTTCCGGCCGGCTCCCGGACCGCGCCCGTCTCCGGATCGATCCGCCGTCTGTCGCGGATGATCGGCCCCTGACGCTCCTCTTCGTCGCGGACGTCGTCCTCACGCCGCGTCATCGTCGCGCCTCCTCGTCCACACGTCGTCCCGGACACCACCCGTCAGGGTGCGCGTCACGTGGCGCCGCCTTCGCGCTTCTTGTCGCCCTCGTCGTCGACGATCTCCGCGTCCACGACGTCGTCGTCAGCGGCCTTGTCGTCGGCGGTGGCGGCACCCGCGTCGGCTTCCGCGCCCGCGGCCTGGTCGGTAGCGGCGCTCTGCTGCTGGTAGATCGCCGTGCCGACCTTCTGGCTGACCTGGGCCACCTTCTCCGCGGAGGTGCGGATGGCGTCGATGTCGGTGCCCTCGAGGGCCTTGGTCAGCTCGGCGAGCGCTTCGTTGACCTCGGCCGTGACGTCCTCGGGGATCTTGTCGCCGTTGTCCGCCAGCACCTTCTCGGTCTGGTACTTGAGGGTGTCGGCGTTGTTGCGCACCTCGGCCTCTTCGCGACGCTTGCGGTCCTCCTCCGCGTACTGCTCCGCGTCGCGCATCATCCGCTCGATGTCCTCCTTCGGGAGCGAGGAACCACCGGTGATCTGCACCGACTGCTCCCGGCCGGTGCCGAGGTCCTTGGCGGTCACGTGCACGATGCCGTTGGCGTCGATGTCGAAGCCGACCTCGATCTGCGGGGTGCCGCGCGGCGCCGGCGGGATGCCGGTCAGCTCGAACACGCCGAGCTTCTTGTTGTACGCGGCGATCTCGCGCTCACCCTGGAAGACCTGGATCTGCACGGACGGCTGGTTGTCGTCGGCCGTCGTGAAGATCTCCGACCGCTTGGTCGGGATGGTGGTGTTGCGCTCGATGAGCTTGGCGAAGATGCCGCCCTTGGTCTCGATGCCCAGCGACAGCGGGGTCACGTCGAGCAGCAGGACGTCCTTGACCTCGCCCTTGAGCACGCCGGCCTGCAGGCTGGCGCCCACGGCCACGACCTCGTCGGGGTTGACGCCCTTGTTCGGCTCCTTGCCGCCGGTCAGCTCCTTGACCAGGTCGGCCACGGCCGGCATGCGGGTGGAACCGCCGACCAGCACGACGTGGTGGATCTTGTCGAGGGCGATGCCCGCGTCCTGGATGACCTGCTGGAACGGCTTCTTGGTGCGCTCGAGGAGGTCGGCCGTCATCCGCTGGAACTCCGAGCGGGTGAGCTTCTCCTCCAGGTGCAGCGGACCCTCGGAGGACGCCGTGATGTACGGCAGGTTGATCGAGGTCTCGGATGAGCTGGACAGCTCGATCTTGGCCTTCTCGGCCGCCTCGCGCAGCCGCTGCAGCGCCATCTTGTCCTTGGACAGGTCCACGCCGTTGCTGTTCTTGAACTTGCCGACCAGCCAGTCCACGACGGCCTGGTCCCAGTCGTCACCGCCCAGGTGGTTGTCGCCGTTCGTGGCCTTCACCTCGACGACGCCGTCGCCCACCTCGAGCAGGGAGACGTCGAAGGTGCCGCCACCGAGGTCGAAGACGAGGATGGTCGCCTCGTCCTCACGCTCCAGGTGGTAGGCCAGCGCGGCGGACGTGGGCTCGTTGATGATCCGCAGGACGTTGAGACCGGCGATCTGCCCGGCGTCCTTGGTCGCCTGACGCTGGGAGTCGCTGAAGTACGCCGGGACGGTGATGACCGCGTCGGTGATGGTCTCGCCGAGGTAGGCCTCCGCGTCCCGCTTCAGCTTCTGCAGCACGAACGCGCTGATCTGCTGCGGGTTGAAGTCCTTGTCGTCGATCTTCACGTCCCAGTCGGTGCCGATGTGGCGCTTGACGGAACGGATGGTCCGATCGACGTTCGTCACGGCCTGGCGCTTGGCGATCTCGCCGACGAGCACCTCGCCGTTCTTCGCGAATGCGACCACCGACGGCGTGGTCCGCGAGCCCTCCGCGTTGGGGATGACGGTGGGCTCGCCGCCTTCGAGTACCGCAACGACCGAGTTGGTCGTGCCCAGGTCGATGCCGACCGCACGTGCCATGAGTAGATCCCCTTACGAGCACTTTCAGGGTTGAGTCTTCCAGGCGCAAGCCTGCTGCCCCCGCTCAGCCGTGTCAAATCGGTTGAGTCGACCCAACGCAATTTTGTTGTCGACGAGGTCAACGCGCGAGGTCCGGCGTGTGTTCCCACCCGGATCACCGCCGCGCCCGCAGCGGTGGGTGCCTCCCGAGGAGTAAAACGAACACTGTTAGTATCCCGATGACCGAATGCGCATGGAGGAGGCGAATCCAGAAGTTACCCACGGGTACGATCGGGATTCGCCGTATCCGGGAGGACAACCGTGGTCTGGAGATTGGTCATCGGCCTCGGCATCACGCTGATCGCGCTGGCGATCGCCGGCCGCCGCGTGGCCTGGCTGTACAAGCTCACGATGAGCGGCCAGCCCGCGCCCGAGCGTGTCGCCGCCGCCCGCGAACACACCGGCGCACGGGTCGAGGCCCAGGCGGTCGAGGTCCTGGGGCAGAAGAAGCTGCTCAAGTGGACCGTGCCGGGTCTCGCGCACCTCTTCGTGATGTGGGCGTTCCTCATCCTCGCCTCCGTGTACCTGGAGGCGTACGGGGCGCTGTTCGACCACGACTTCCACATCCCGCTGATCGGTACGTGGCCGGTGCTCGGGTTCATCCAGGACTTCATCGCCGTCGCGTGTGTGCTCGGCCTGATCACCTTCGCCGTGATCCGGATCAGGAACTCGCCGGCCAAGCTGGACCGGCGCTCCCGGTTCAAGGGCTCGCACCTCGGCGGGGCCTGGCTCATCCTGTTCATGATCTTCAACGTGATCTGGACGATGCTGCTGTTCCGCGGGGCCGCGATCAACGTGGGGGTGTTCCCGTACGAGAGCGGGGCGTTCGCCTCCGAGGCGGCCGCGGCCGTGCTGGCCCCGCTCGGCGAGTCCGCCAACGCGGTGCTGGAGAGCGTCGGGCTGCTGCTGCACATCGGCGTGATGCTGGTCTTCCTGATCATCGTGGTGCACTCCAAGCACCTGCACATCGGCCTGGCGCCGATCAACGTGTTCTTCTCCAGGCGGCCCGATGGGCTCGGCGGTGTGCCGCCCATCCTCAAGGACGGCAAGCCGCTGGACTTCGAGGAGGCCGACCCCGACGAGGACCTGTTCGGCCGGGGCAAGATCGAGGACTTCACCTGGAAGGGCTTCCTCGACTTCAACACCTGCACGGAGTGCGGCCGCTGCCAGTCGCAGTGCCCGGCGTGGAACACCGGCAAGCCGCTGTCCCCGAAGATGGTCATCACGGACCTGCGGGACCACGCGTTCGCCAAGGCGCCGTACATCCTGGCCGCCGACGACGAGGCGCGCGCGAACCTCAGCGATGCCGAGAAGGCCGAGGCGGAGCGCCCGCTGGTGGGCGACGAGGAGGCGAACGGGGTCATCCACCCCGACGTGCTCTGGGCCTGTACGAACTGTGGTGCCTGTGTCGAGCAGTGCCCGGTGGACATCGAGCACATCGACCACATCCTGGACATGCGCCGCTACCAGGTCATGATCGAGTCGAGCTTCCCCTCGGAGGCCGGCGTCATGCTGAAGAACCTGGAGAACAAGGGCAACCCCTGGGGCATGTCGGAGATGAAGCGCCTCGACTGGGTCGGGGAGCTCGACTTCGAGGTGCCGGTCGTCGAGGACAAGCTGCCGGAGGACGTGGAGTACCTGTTCTGGGTGGGCTGCGCCGGTGCCTTGGAGGATCGCGCGAAGAAGACCACCAAGGCGATCGCGGAGCTGCTGCACATCGCGGGCGTGAAGTTCGCGGTGCTCGGGCCGATGGAGGCCTGCTCCGGTGACCCGGCCCGGCGGCTGGGCATGGAGTTCCTGTTCCAGATGATGGCGCAGCAGAACGTGGAGACGCTGAACGACGCCGGGGTCAAGAAGATCGTGGCCAGCTGCCCGCACTGCTTCAACACACTCGCCAACGAGTATCCGCAGCTCGGCGGGGAGTACGACGTCATCCACCACACCCAGCTACTGTCCAAGCTGGTCGAGGAGGGCAAGCTCACCCCGATCACGCCGATCGAGGAGAACATCACCTACCACGACCCGTGCTTCCTGGGCCGGCACAACAAGGTGTACGCGCAGCCGCGCGACATCATGGCCAAGGTCCCGGGCGTCACCACCCAAGAGATGCACCGCTGCAAGGACCGCGGCTTCTGCTGTGGCGCGGGCGGCGCGCGGATGTGGATGGAAGAGCGCATCGGCAAGCGCATCAACACCGAGCGGGTGGACGAGGCGCTGGAGACCAACCCCGACACCGTCTCCACGGCCTGCCCGTTCTGCCTCGTGATGCTGGGGGACGCCATTAACGAGAAGAAGTCCAACGGCGCCGCCAAGGAGAGCCTGGAGGTCGTCGACGTGGCCCAGCTCCTGATCCGTTCGGTCAAGGGCGAGCCCGCCGAGCCGGTCGCCGCGGACTGAGATCCCGTACGCACGACGAAGGGGCCGCACCCATCCGGTGCGGCCCCTTTCGTCGTACGGCGTCAGATCAAGACGTCAGCTGCTTGACGTAGTCGGGGTTCTCCTTCATCCACGCGTTGACGCCCTGAGCCTCCTTGCCCTGGCCGTAGTCGTTGATCACGACGTCCATCAGGTCGCTGAGCTGCTTGTCGCTCATCTTGAACTTCTTCATCCACGCGGCGAGCCCCGGGTAGTCCTTCGAGAAGTCCTCCTTGCCGAGCATGCGGACCTGCTCGGCCGCCCCCATCGCCCCCTTCGGGTCCGTGAGGTCCCTGACCGGGAAGGTCTTGTACGCCCAGTGCGGCCGCCACAGCGTGACGACGACGGGCTTCTTCGCCTTGATGGCCTTCTTCAGCTCGGTGAGCATCGCCGGGGTCGACGACTTCGTGAGCTTGTACTCGCCCTTGAGGCCGTACTGGGGGATCATCGCGGTCTCGGTGACCCGGGTCAGGCCGGCACCGGGCTCGATGCCGACGATCTCACCGTTGAACTCGCCGCCCTTGCCCTTGAGGTCGTCGAGCGACTTGACGTCCTTCACGTAGTCCGGCACGGCGATCGTGAGCTTGGCGTTGCCGTACGAGCTCCCGAGGTCCTCGAGGTCGTTCTTGTACCGCTTCCAGTAGTCGGCGTGCGTCACCGGCAGCCAGGCGTTCAGATAGAGGTCGATGTCGCCCTTGGCCATGCCCTGGTACAGCGGCGCCGCCTCCACGTTCTGCAGCTTGACCGTGTAGCCCTTGTCCTCGAGCACCTTCTTCCAGAGGAAGGTGGTGACCAGGTTGTCGTCCCAGCCGGAGACCCAGCCGATGGTGATCTCCTTCTTGTCGCCGTTCGGGGCCTTGGGGCCGCTGTCGGCCTCGTCGCCGCCACCACCGCACGCGGCCGTGAACAGGCTCATCGCGAGGAGGCCGGCGACCCCTGCGGTGAGTCGCCCCGTCTTGATCCGTCGCATCGTGGATGCCTTCCTGGGTCTTGGTTATGCGAAGGAGCCGCGTCCTGGTTCGGACGCGGCCCCGAAATCGGTCGGCAGGGTGCCGAGTGGGAAGGTCAGGACGTCATCTGCTTGACGAAGTCCGGGTTCTCCTTCATCCACTCCTCGGTGCCCTGGGCCTCCTTGCCCTTGCCGTACTTGTTGATCACGGTGTCCTCGAGGGTGCCGAGATCCTCGTCGTTCATCTTGAACTTCTTGAGCCAGCCGGCGAGCTTCGGGAAGTCCTTCGAAAAGCCCTCACGCGCGGTGGTGTGGACCTTCTCGGTGGCACCCATCGCGCCCTGCGGGTCCTGCAGGTCCTTCACCGGGAATTTGGAGTACGCCCAGTGCGGACGCCACAAGGTGACGACGATCGGCTTCTTCTTCTCGGTCGCCCTCTTGAGCTCGGTGAGCATCGCCGGGGTGGAGGACTTCGTCAGCTTGTACTCGTCCTTGAGGCCGTACTTCGGAATGGCCTCGTCCTCGGTGACGCGGGTCAGGCCGGCACCGGGCTCGATGCCGACGATCTCACCGTTGAGCTCGCCGCCCTTGCCCTTGAGGTCGGCGATCGAGTTGACGTCCTTCATGTAGTTCGGGACGGCAATGGTCAGCTTCGCCTTGTCGTACCAGACCCCGATGTCCTCGAGGTCGTCCTGGTGCTGCTTCCAGTAGTCGGCGTGCGTCACCGGCAGCCAGGTGTCGAGGTACAAGTCGATGTCACCCTTGGCCATGCCCTGGTACAGCGGCGCGGCCTCGAGGTTCTGCAGCTTGACCGTGTAGCCCTTGCTCTCCAGCACCTTCTTCCAGAGATGCGTGGCGACCAGGTCCTCGTCCCAGCCGGAGACCCAGCCGATGGTGATTTCCTTCTTGTCGCCGTTCGGGGCCTTCGGAAAGTTGCCGGCCTCGTCGCTGCCACCACCGCACGCGGCGGTGAACAGGGAGAGCGCAAGCAGACCGGCGGCACCAGCGGTGAGCCGGGCGACCTTACTCCGTCGCACGTGTCGTTCCTTCCTCTGGATCCTGCATAGGAATCTAGACCTTCGCCGCGGTCCGCCTGGCCCGCGCCACGGCTGAGCGGTTGCCCAGCGCGGCGGTCACTCGGTCCAGGAAGATCGCGAGTAGCACCACAGCGAGTCCGCCTTCGAACCCGAGACCCACGTCCAGTCGGGTGATGCCCTGGTAAACCACGCCGCCGAGGCCACCGGCCCCGACCATCCCCGCGATAACGACCATCGACAGGGACAGCATGATCACCTGGTTCACGCCCGCCATGATGGACGGCAGCGCAAGCGGGATCTGAATGCGCGTGAGGATGGCCTCGCGGGAGGCGCCGAACGCCTCGCCCGCCTCGACCATCTCCCGGTCGACTTGGCGGATGCCCAGCTCGGTGAGCCGGACGCCCGGGGGCATGGCGAAGACCACGGTCGCCACCACGCCTGGTACGGGCCCGATGCTGAAGATCGAGACCATCGGGATCAGGTAGACGAATGCCGGCATCGTCTGCATGAAGTCGAGGATCGGCTTCACGACCTTGCCGACGGGTTCGCTCTGGGACGCCAGGATTCCGATCGGAATCGCCAGCGCCACGGCGATCACACTGGCCACCAGGACCAGCGAAAGCGTCTCCATGGCGGGGGCCCACGTCTCCATGCTGACGATGAGCCCAAGCCCCAGGAGCGAGAACAGGCCGAACTTCCAGCCACGCAGCCAGGTGCCGAGGAGGGCCAACACGACGATCAATGCGATCGGGGGGATCGCATTGAGCAGCCCGTTGAGCCCCTCGACACTGCCGCTGACGACGGACTCGATGCCTTCGAACGTAGCCTCGAAGGTTTCCGTCATCCAGTCGATGAGGTCGGCGAAGACGTCGCCCACCGGAATCTGCGGGATCCCCACCGCGGCGAGGACCTGACTAGACATCGGCACGCGCCTCCCCTTCCTGAGTGGAGGCTTCCGCGTCTGACGGCTCCTCCGGAGCGGGGACGGGAGAGTCGTCGTCGGTCGCCGTGTGATACCCGTTGCTCTCCGAGCCGATCGCGCCGAGCGCGTGCAGCAGCGTGACCCGGGGGATCACCCCGAGCAGCCGCTCGCGCTCGTCCACGACGGCCAGCGGGAGCCGGTGCTCGGCGGCCGGCGCGAACAGCTCCGCGAGCGGCGTGTCCGGCGAGACCTTGACCACGTCGGTGTCCGCGAGCTCGGAGAGCTTGCGGGTGTCGGAGGACCGTACGGCCTCGTCGACGACCTCGTCGCGGACGGCGCCGAGCAGCTTCCGCTCCCGGCTGACCACGAACGCGGCGGTGGTCTGGTGTTCGCGCATGGTGCGCAGGGCGGCGCGGGGGCCGCCACTGGCGTCGGTCAGCGCGCGCGGAGGCTCCATCACCGAGCTCGCCGTCAGCACCCGGGTGCGGTCGACGTCCTGCACGAACTGGGCCACGTAGTCGTTGGCCGGGTCCGTGAGGATGTCCTCCGCGGTGCCGATCTGCACGATGCGGCCGTCGCGCATCACCGCGATCCTGTCGCCGAGGCGCATCGCCTCGTTGAGGTCGTGGGTGATGAACACGATGGTCTTGCCGAGCCGCGCCTGCAGCTCCAGCAGCTGGTCCTGCATCTCCCGCCGGATCAGCGGGTCGAGCGCGCTGAACGCCTCGTCCATGAGGACCACGTCGGTCTCCGCGGCGAGCGCCCGGGCCAGGCCCACACGCTGGCGCATACCGCCGGAGAGCTGGCCGGGGAGGAAGTCGCCCCAGCCCTCGAGGCCGACCATCTCCAGCGCTTGGGCGGCCTTCTCCTTGCGGGTCTTGTCGTCGACGCCCTGCACCTGCAGGCCGTACGCGGCGTTCTCCGCGACGGTGCGGTGCGGGAACAGCGCGAAGTGCTGGAACACCATGCTGATCTTTTTGCGCCGGAGCTGTCGCAGCTCTTTCGTCCGCATGCCGGTCAGATCGGTCCCGTCGACCTCCACGCTGCCAGACGTGGGCTCGAGCAGCCCGTTGAGCATGCGGATCAACGTCGACTTCCCAGAGCCGGAGAGCCCCATCACCACGAAGATCTCGCCCGGCTCGACGTCGAAGGAGACGTCGATGACGGCGGGGGTGGCGCCGAGCTTCCGTACGTCGTCGACCGAGGCTCCGTCGACGAGCATGCGGACCGCTTTTTCGCTGCGCTTACCGAAAACCTTGTAAAGCGAATCTGCGCTAATTGCTGGCACGATCTCCTCTTCGCTCGTCCGCCGTATGGCAAGGCGACCAAAGAACCCGATCACCTCGGGCACCAGGCCGGGCCGCTTGTGAACTCCAGCAGTCCGGCATGGCGCCGGCCACAGCGTCCCCAGAGGGGGAACGAACGGACGCGTCCGGGCCACTTGGGCCAGGTCATCGTTCGGTCAAGCTGGCCAAACAGCAACCATACCGATCAGTGACCTCCTGTCATATCGAACGGGTGCGGATCCGGTAACAGGGGGCATCG
>WHSL01000229.1 GCA_009380095.1 Streptosporangiales bacterium
CTCAGAGCCGCCGGGAACGAGGCCCCGCAACGCTTGGTGCACGACCTCCGAGACCGCAGTGTGGAACCCACGCGGCGGGGGCGTCACGGTGACTCCGTGTCCGAGAATCTCCGTCCGCCAGCCGTCAGGCCCCGATGCTTCCTGCCAGCCGCGTAGCAGGACGTCCCATGGGGTCTCGGAGCACTCCTCTGCCATCAGCGCGGTCACGTCACGCCACCTCCTCGGCACCAACGGTAGTGAGTTCCGAGTGCCGTCCGTGGCGGGTTCTCGCGACGCACCGACTGACACTACTGAGGCGTGTTGCGCGTCGTTACTGGTGAAGAGGGTCGGCCGTCGGCGAGAAACTTCCGGAAGAGCGGGCTGGGAGGGCGGGGTGGTCAGTCCTCGGGGTTGGGCATGGGGGCGGGTTTGGCGCTGCGCATGCGCTCTTCGGTCCAGTAGCTGGAGACCGCCTCCGGGTCCTGGTTCTGGTTGTGCACGCTGACGGCGCCGTCGGCGTCCTGCGAGGCCGACATCGCGCGGCCGGCCAGCACCGCGCCGGTGGCCAGGGCGGCCACGACGAGCACCAGCGGAATCCAGACCTTCTTCCGCGACAGTGTTGCGATCATGGCGGGCTTCTCCTCGCTGGAGGGCGTGCCGGACATCGACTGAGACGCAGCGCGTCCCCACCCGGTTCCAGCGTAGGGCCCGCCGTCCGGCGCCGCCGATCGCAACGCGCGACAACGGCGGCCCCGCCGAGCCGCGAACCGGCGTCGTGTGGCCCGCGGCTCGCGGCGGGCGGGCCCGGAGGGCTCGGCGGTCCGGCTTGCCTGAGGGGTCAGGGGCGCGGGCCGGCTTCGCGGAGGGCTCGGCGGTCCGGCTTGCCGGAGGAGAGGAGGGGGATCTCCGGCAGCACCTCCAGTTCGTGCGGGGCCGCGTACGAGGGGAGCTCGCCGCGCACCCAGGCGCGCAGGTCGGCGAGGGCCGGGGGCCGTGCGGGGTCGGCGGCCGTCACCACGGCGGTGACCCGCTCACCCCACTCCCGGTCCGGGCGCCCCACCACGACCGCCTCCGCCACCGAGGGATGCCGGGCCAAGACCGCCGCCACCTCACCGGCCACGACCTTCTCCCCGCCGGTGTTGATCACGTCGTCGACCCGGCCCCGTACCCGCAGCCGTCCGTCCGCGTGGAAGGCGCCGAGATCCCCGGTCAGGAACCAGGAACCGTCCCGGACCTCTGCGGTCAGGTCCGGCCGCAGCCGGTACCCGGAGAACAGCGTCGCCCCGCCGAGCCGGATCCGCCCCTCGTCCGTCAGGCTCAGCCGCACACCGGAAAGCGGCACCCCGTCGTACACGCAGCCACCGCACGTCTCGCTCATCCCGTACGTGGTGAACACCCGGCCACCGGCCTTCGCCGCCTCCGCCAGCAGCGGCTCCGGCGCCGCCGCCCCGCCGAGCAGGATCGACCCGAACACCGAAAGGTCCGCCCCCGCGTCCAGCAGACGGCGCAGCTGCGTCGGCACCAGCGACACGTGCCGTACGCCGGCCCCCGGCGTGGCCGCGACGTCGAAACGCTCATGGATCACCGGGTCGGTCCCCGCCACCAGCGACCGCACCAGCACCTGCGCACCCGCGATGTGATCCGCCGGCAGCGTGCACAGCCACCGGTCCCCGGGACGCGCGCCGATCCGCTCCAGCGTCGCCTTCGCCGAGTGGATCAGCGCCGAGGCGGACAGCTCCACCGCCTTGGGCTCCCCGGTCGAACCGGAGGTGGCGATGATCAGCGCCGTATCCGGGGCCGCGGCGCCGCCGTCCGGGAGCGGGACCGTGCCGTCCTCGGTGATCAGCTCGTGCGGCCGCACGGCCCCCAGCAGCGCGTCCACCGCCGCGTCCGGCAGCGCGGGGGAGACCGGGATCACCGCCGGGCCGCTCCCGCCGAGCGCGCGGGCGAGCAGCTCCAGCAGCCGCGGCCCCGCGGGCAGCCGCACCGCGGCGACCCGCCGCCCGCCGCGACCGTGCGCCTGAAGACCCTGACCTCGCGATTCCATCGACGGCCAGGGTAGCCGGGCCCACCAGGTGGCGCCGCGCGCGGGCCCGCGGTGGACGAGGGGTTGAATAGGCACCGACGATGCCTGCTGCCCGTGCCGAAACCGGAGGCGAAACGACGTGGTTTCCGAACTGTTCGACCCGAAGGAGTGGCGCCCCGTCGAGGGGTTCGACTTCACCGACATCACGTACCACCGGCACGTGGACCACGGCACCGTACGCGTCGCGTTCGACCGGCCCGAGGTGCGGAACGCGTTCCGCCCGCACACCGTGGACGAGCTGTACCGGGCGCTCGACCACGCCCGGATGACCAGCGACGTGGCGTGCGTCCTGCTCACCGGCAACGGCCCCTCCCCGCGGGACGGCGGCTGGGCGTTCTGCTCCGGCGGCGACCAGCGCATCCGCGGCCGCGACGGCTACCGCTACGCCGAGGGTGAGACCCAGGAGACGGTCGACCCGGCGCGCGCCGGGCGGCTGCACATCCTGGAGGTGCAGCGGCTCATCCGGTTCATGCCCAAGGTGGTGATCTGCGTGCTTCCCGGCTGGGCGGCCGGCGGTGGGCACAGCCTGCACGTGGTCTGCGACATGTCCATCGCCAGCCGCGAGCACGCGAGGTTCAAGCAGACCGACGCCGACGTCGGCAGCTTCGACGGCGGCTTCGGCTCCGCCTACCTGGCCCGGCAGGTCGGGCAGAAGTTCGCCCGGGAGATCTTCTTCCTCGGCGACACGTACGACGCCGAGGCGGCGCACCGTATGGGCATGGTCAACGCCGTGGTCCCGCACGCCGAGCTGGAGTCCGTGGCGATCGAGTGGGCGCGCAAGGTGGGCGGCAAGAGCCCCACCGCGCAGCGCATGCTCAAGTACGCGTTCAACCTCATCGACGACGGCCTCGTCGGCCAGCAGCTGTTCGCCGGGGAGACCACACGGCTCGCCTACATGACCGACGAGGCCGTGGAGGGCCGGGACTCCTTCCTGCAGAAGCGGGAGCCCGACTGGTCCCGTTTTCCCTGGTACTTCTAGCCCGCGCGGGCCGGGGCCGCGGCGGGCGGGCGCCGTCCCGGCCTTAGGGTTGGTTCGGTGGACAGTCGTTGAACGGCAGGGGGAAGGTCGGTTGCACGTTTTCGCGATCCCGACGCGGACGCGGTTCCGCGGCATCGCCCGGCGCGAAGGCGTGCTGATCGAGGGCCCCGCGGGGTGGGGCGAGTTCTCCCCGTTCACCGAGTACGGCCCGCGCGAGGCCGCGCGCTGGCTGGCCTGCGCGCGGGAGGCGGCCGAGACCGGCTGGCCCGCGCCCGTACGGGACCGGGTGCCGGTCAACGTGACCGTCCCCGCGCTGCCCCCGGACCGCGCCGCCGCGCTGGCCGCGGCCGGCGGCTGCCGTACCGCGAAGATCAAGGTCGCCGAGTCCGGTCAGACCTTCCACGACGACCGGGAACGGGTCGCGGCGGTAAGGGACGCGCTCGGCTCCGAGGCCGCCATCCGCGTCGACGCCAACGGCGGCTGGAGCGTGGACGAGGCCGCGGACCACATCGCCGCGCTCGCCCGGTACGGCCTGGAGTACGCCGAACAGCCCTGTGCCACCCTGCCCGAGCTCGCCGAGCTGCGGCTCCGGCTGGCCCGGCGCGGCATCGACGTGCCGATCGCCGCCGACGAGTCCATAAGACGCGCCGAGGACCCCCTGAAGGCCCGCGCCGCCGGCGCCGCCGACATCGCGGTGCTCAAGGTGCAGCCGCTGGGCGGCGTACGGGCCGCGCTGCACGTCGCCGAGGCGTGCGGCCTGCCCGTCGTGGTGTCCAGCGCGCTGGAGACATCCGCCGGGCTGGCGGCCGGGGTGGCGCTGGCCGCCGCGCTGCCCGAGCTGCCGTACGCCTGCGGGCTCGCCACGCTGTCGCTGCTGGACGGCGACGTGTGCGCGGACCCGCTGCTCCCGGAGGACGGCGCGCTGCCGGTGCGCCGCCCCGAGCCGTCGCCCGCCCTGCTGGAACGCTGGGCGGCCGACCCCGCCACCGAGGCGGACTGGAAACGCCGCGTCACCGACGCCGCGTCACGGGGCCCTGCCACGACGCCGCTCGCCGCTCGCCCCCCATCGAACGGGGCCCCTAACCTGGAGGAACGATGAACCCCTCGACCGCGCTCGCGGAGGTGCTCGTCGACGAGCTGATCCGGTGCGGTCTGCGCGACGCCGTGCTCGCGCCGGGGTCGCGGTCCGCGCCGCTGGCGATGGCGCTGCACGCCGCCGCCACGGCCGGGCGGCTGCGGCTGCACGTCCGGATCGACGAGCGCTCCGCCGGCTACCTCGCGCTCGGCCTCGCCGAGACGACCCGCCGCCCCGCCGCCGTCGTGTGCACCTCCGGAACCGCCGCCGCCAACCTGTACCCCGCCGTCGTGGAGGCGGACGAGTCCGGGGTGCCGCTGCTGGTGCTGACCGCCGACCGGCCGCCGGAGCTGCGCGGCACCGGCGCCAGTCAGACCATCGACCAGATCAAGATGTACGGCTCCGCTGTCCGCTGGTTCTGCGAGACCGGCGTGCCGGAACCGGTGCCCGGGCAGGTCGCGTACTGGCGGTCGCTGGCCGACCGGGCGTACGCGATCGCGGCGCTGGACGACCCCGGCCCGGTCCACCTCAACCTCGCCTTCCGGGACCCGCTCGTGCCCGACGGGGACCCCGCCTGGCCGGAGCCGCTGACCGGGCGGCCCGGCGGGGGGCCGTGGACCGCGGTGCCGCGGGCCCTGGCGGAGCCGGTGTCGCACCCGCTGCCCGACGTCGAGCGCGGCGTGATCATCTGCGGGGACGGGGACCTGGACCCGGCGCCGTACCTGGCGCTCGCCGAGGCCACCGGCTGGCCGATCCTCGCCGAGCCCACCAGCAACCTGCGGCGCGGGCCGCACGCCCTCGGCGGCTACCGGCAACTGCTGGCGGTGCCCGAGTTCGCCGAGGCGTTCCGCCCCGACCTCGTCGTCACCGCCGGGCGCCCGGGCCTGTCCCGGCAGCTGCTCGCGTACGTGCGGCGCGCCCGCCGGCACGTCGTGGTGGGGCCGCGGCGGCGCTGGCCCGACCCGACGCGTACCGCCGCCGAGGTGGTGCCCGCGGTCGCCGCGCCCGCCGGGGCCGCGGGGGCGGGGGAGTGGGCCGCCCGCTGGGCGCGTGCCGACGCCGCCGCCCGGTCCGCCGCGGACGCCGTGCTCGACGCGGGCGACGTGCCGAGCGAGCCGCGTACCGCGCGCGACCTCGCCGCCGCGCTCGACGCCGGAAGCCTGCTCGTGGCCGGCTCCAGCATGCCGATCCGCGACCTGGACGGGCACATGGCGCCGCGCTGCGGGTTGCGGCTGCTCGCGAACCGGGGGGCCAGTGGCATCGACGGGGTGGTGTCCACGGCGGTGGGGGCCGCGATCGCGCACCAGGCCGAGGGCGGAGGCGCGGCGTACGCGCTGATCGGGGACCTGTCGCTGCTGCACGACCAGAACGGGCTGATCCTCGGGCCCGGGGAGATCCGGCCCGACCTGGCGTTCGTCGTCGTCAACAACGACGGGGGAGGGATCTTCAACACGCTGGAGCAGGCGGCGCATCCGGGGCCGTTCGAGCGGGTCTTCGGGACACCGCACGGGCTCGCGCTGGAACGGGTCGCGGCGGCCACGGGGACGCCGTACGTGCGGCTGGAACGGGCGAGCGATCTCGCCGACGCGCTCAAGGAGGACGGGATCCGGATCATCGAGGTCCGTACCGGCCGCGTCGAAGAGGTCGCCCTCCGCCGCCGCATCATCGCCGCCGTCTCCAAGGCGGTCACGCCACTCCTCGCCTGAGCGTCAGGAGGACCCTGAGCGTCAGGAGGACCCTGAGCGTCAGGAGGACAGGGTGAGCCAGGAGCCGGCGGTGAGGGCGCGCAGCCGGCGGAGGGGGCCGTCGGCATACCGGCGCGCCTCATCGGGGCCGGCCCCGGTCAGAGCACGTTCCCAGGTCAGGGGACCGATGATCGCGGCGAGGCGGCAGGCGAGCTCGAGTTCGCCGACCAGCGTGGCGTGCGGGGCGAGGTCGCTGAACTCCCCGAGGTACGCGTCCCTGAGCCCAACGATCACCGGATCGTCCGCCGCCAGCCCTTCCCGGTGGGCGAGCGCACCAAGGGTGATCTTCATGCCGGCGAAGGGATGGCCGACGACGGCGTCCCCCCAGTCGGCGAACCGGATCCGCCCGGGACCGCCGGCGAGAACGCTATCGGCGTGGACGTCGTCGCCGTCGACGAGGATGTTGTCGGCGTGCAGGTCGTTGTGGTCGACCGTGGGCGGCACCACCGACCTCCCCAGCCGCTCGCACCAGCCCGCCACGGTTTCCCGCAGGCCGGCGATCGCCCGAATCTCCGCCGTCGCTCCCTCCTGTTCGCTTTGCCCAACGGCCTCCCCGGCGATGGCCGGGCGTGTGCCGGTGAAGTCGCGGGCGCCCCTGGCATCGGGGGCGCCTCTGGCGTCGGGGGTGGAGTAGGCGGCGGCGCGGAGGGCCTGGTCGAAGCGGGCCGGTAGTGCCTCGACGCGCATGTCGGGGACCCCGGCCGTGAGCATCTTCTCGGCGTAGGGCATCAGCGCGCGCTGCAGGCGCGCGTAGCGGGGGAGTGCCGAAGCCAGGACGTCGACTAGCTCGGGGCCGTCGGAGTGCCGGCTCAGGACGATGCCGCCGTCGGCGAGCAGCAGCCGTCCGTCGGCGGAGTCCGCTGCGAGGAGTCCCGGGACGAGCTCGGGCACCACGTGGGCGAGCAGCCCGTGCAGCTCGATCTCGGCGGCGTTCCCCGGCCCGGGCACCTTGAGCCACACCCGGCCCCGGTCCGTCGGCGCGGAGAGCACCGTTCCCCACGGCCGCAGCCGAGGCTGATCGACCTCACCGGTACGGGACCGCCCCGCCGCACGGAGCCGCCAGTCAAGCCAGGCGACGGCGTCCGCCCGCCACTCCGCGCTCGACCACACCCCCACACTCACCCCGGCCATCTCCTCCTCCGCGACCACGCGCCCGGCTCCCTCCCTCCAGGATCCGCCATCGCACGCACCCACAGCCCGGCTCGGGGGTTCCCCACACCCGGCGTGGCGGCGAGGCAAGATCCACAGTGCCGATTGCCGTTGGCGGTGCACGGACGGGCACGGTTTCAACAGGTTAAGGATCGGTCGGCGGCGAGTCCGTGTGGCGGGCCGGGGTCAGCCTTCGAGGGCGTATTGCATGGCGCGGAACTTGGCTCGGGCTTCGGCGAGTTCGGCGGCGGGGTCGGAGTCGGCGACGATGCCGCAGCCGGCGAAGAGGCGGGCGCTCGCCTCATCGACCTGGGCGCAGCGCAGCGCGATGCCCCATTCGCCGTTGCCGTCCGCGTCGATCCAGCCGACCGGACCGGCGTAGCGGCCCCGGTCCATGCCCTCGAGCTCCCAGATCGTCTCGTTGGCCAGCGGGGTCGGCGTCCCGCAGACGGCGGCCGACGGATGCACGGCATCCAGCGCGTGCAGCGTCGTCGTGCCGGGCGCCAGCTCGCCGCGGACCGGGGTGGCCAGATGCTGCACGTTGGCGAGCGCCAGCAGCTCCGGCTCGTCCTGCACGTCGATGGACGCGCACAGCGGGGCCAGCGCGTCCCGTACGGAGTCGGCCGCGTACCGGTGCTCCTCCTGGTCCTTGGCGGAGCCGAGCAACTCACCGCCGAGCTTCTCGTCCTCGGCGCAAGTGGCACCACGCGCCCGGGAACCGGCCAGCACCAGGGAGGTGACGGTGTCGCCGACGCGGCGCAGCAGCAGCTCAGGGGTGGCGCCGACGAGGCCGGCGCAGGCGAACGTGTAGCAGTCGGGATACCGGCCGGCCAGCCGCTGCAGCAGCACCCGCTCGTCGATGCGCCGCTCGGCCACCGCGTACAGATCCCGGGCGAACACCACCTTGTCCAGGTCGCGGCGGCCCGGTTCGCCGGACCCTATCCGGCGCACCGCCGTGGCCACGGCGGTCTCCCAGCGCGGCGCGGGCAGCGCCCCGTCGCTCCACCGCACGCCGGTGGGCTCGCTCAGCGGCTGCATCAGCACCAGGGGGTCGCCGCCGTCGCCGATCGTGGTCTGCCAGGCCCGGCCACCGCCCCGGCCGATCACCATCCGCGGCACGATCACCCGTGAGCCGCCGGAGCGCGGGTCGTAGGTGAAGCTGGCGAACGCCACCGGGCCGCTACCGGGGACGCCGACCTCGTCACGGACCTCGGCCGCGCCGAACAGCGCCGCCAGCCACCGCTCGGCGGCGGCGAACCGGTCCGGTCCCGGCGGGAGGGTCAGCGTGGCGGCCTCGCCCCAGGCGACAAGGCCCTCGCCGCGATGCACCCAGGACAAGGCGGACGGAGCGGGCAGCCGCCGCAGCAGGTCGCCCGAATCGCCGGTCTCGACCGTGCGGACGACCAGTGGATGCGGCACCCCTAGCGCGACACTCACGGCTGTCCACTCTACGGCGCCGCGAACACGATCTTCGCACCGCAACACCTTTCTCGATAACGTCGCAGCGCGTGCGACGGGTCAGAGCAGCGCGAGCTGGGTCGGCTCGGCGACGGCCGGCACCTCGGCGGGCGTGGGAGGGCGGATGCGGCGCGCGGTGGCGGCGCCCACGGACCCGACGCCGTGCTTCTCCGCGAGCGCCCGAACCCGCTGCGCGATCCGCGACTGGTACGCCTTCGGCGCGTACGCCCCGTCCTTGTACAG